>DASUBD010000408.1:0-5126 GCA_035763445.1 Candidatus Angelobacter sp. | reverse complement strand
AACCTGATGATCCATTCGCTCTATACGCAGAAGGAGATCTTTCTGCGGGAGCTGATCTCAAACGCATCTGACGCGCTGGACAGACTGAGATTTGAGGCGCTGACCAATCCCACGCTGGTGGAAGAGGGCCATAAATATGAGGTCCGGTTGAAGCCGGATGTCGCCGCCCGCACATTGACCATCAGCGATAGCGGAATCGGGATGAGCCGGCAGGAGTTGATTGACCACATTGGCACCATTGCGCGATCTGGCACGCGTGAGCTGCGCAAGAAGATTCAGGAGTCTCAGTCTGCCCAGGCAATGGCAGATTTGATCGGGCAGTTTGGCGTCGGCTTTTATTCCGCGTTCATGGTGGCGGATAGAGTCACCATTGTTTCCCGCCGTGCGGGCGAGCAGGGCGCCACACAATGGGAATCCAGCGGCGACGGTTCTTACACCCTGGCGGAAGCAGAAAGAGCGGGCTGCGGGACGGACATTATCCTTCACCTCAAACAGGCAGACCCGGAAAGCGGGATTGAAGATTACACAGACCGCTGGAAGCTGTCGATGATCGTCCACAAGCACTCTGACTTCATCGCCTATCCCATCATCTATGAGGGACCGCGCCAGGAGCCAGGAGAAAAGGACGAAGAAGGCAAGATTGAAACCAAGACGCTCAACTCCATGAAGCCCATCTGGACGCGGAGCCGGTCAGAGGTGAGCGAGAGCGACTACAACGATTTCTACAAGCACATCTCCAATGACTGGACTGATCCACTGAAGGTTCTGCCATTGAAAGCGGAAGGAACCGTGGAGTATGAGGCGCTGCTGTTTATCCCGTCACATGCGCCTTTTGACCTTTTTTATCACGGCAGCGAGTCCGGCTTGAGGCTGTACGCGCGCCGCGTGATGGTGATGGAAAAATGTGAAGACCTGCTGCCGCACTATCTTCGCTTTATCAAGGGCGTGGTGGACTCGAGTGATTTGCCACTTAACATTTCACGCCAACGGTTGCAACAGGACCGGCACATTACGCAAATCAAGAAATGGCTCACCCGCAAGGTGCTTGACTGGTTTACAGAAATGCGGGAGAAGGAGCCGGAAAATTTCCAGAAGCTGTGGGCGGAGTTTGGCCGGGCGCTGAAAGAAGGCGTGAGTTCCGATTATGAAAACAAAGACAAGCTGCTTCCGCTGATGCTGTTTGAATCGTCGAATGATCCCAGGGAGCTCACCACGCTGAAAGCATATGTCGAGCGCATGAAGCCGGAGCAGACGGAAATCCTTTATCTCACCGGCGAGTCACGCAAGGTGATTGAGAACTCTCCGCATCTGGAAGCTTCAAAGCAGAAGGGTTACGAAGTCCTCTATCTGAGCGATCCTGTAGACGAGTTGCTGGTGCAGCATGTGCATGAGTATGAAGGCAAGCGCTTGAAGTCGGTAACCAAGGGTACCGTTCATCTGGGAACTGAAGAAGAAAAAAAGCAACTGGAAGAGGAAATCAAAAAGAAGCAGGAAGAGTACGCAACCTTCCTTGAGGCCTGCCAGAAAAAGCTGGACGAACACGTGAAGCAGATCCGGCTGTCAACGCGGTTAGTGGATTCGCCTGCATGCCTGGTCACGGAAGAGCATGAGTACAGTCCGCACCTGGAAAGATTATTGCAAAAAGGAAAGGGAGGCGGGCCAAAACAGCGCCGCATCATGGAACTGAATGCCGGACATCCGATTGTCTCGCAGCTCTATGAGCGCTATAAAGCCAACAATGACGATGCCACCGTGGCTGATTCCATGGAACTGCTGTTTGAGCTGGCGCTGGTGGCGGAAGGATCTGAAATTGCCGATCCTGTCCGGCTGAATCGGCTTACGCTGGAGCTTTTGCAGAAATCGTTGAAGGCGGCCTGAGTCTGGCTTGCGGCGTATTGCGGCCATGGGTCGTGATCCGCAGAGAGCAGATGAAAGTTGTTGCTCTCCAACGCGCGCCGAAGGCGTATGCTGATAAGCGGAAACTTTAAAAATGTCTGAACCTGATTGGCCGCCGTTCCGGCGGCCAACGCGTGTGCCAACTCGTCCTCCGCAGCGCCCAACGCGGCGTTTGCGACGGTTGCTGCTAATCATCGCCGCCATTTTGTTGATCAGCATCGGTGGCCGTACATGGCTCTCTTACTACGTGGATGCGCTGTGGTTCGGTTCGCTCGGCTACTCAAGCGTGTTCTGGAAGACCCTGCGGCTTCAGTCCATTGTGTTTGTCGTGTTCACGGTGGCCACCTATGTGGTTCTTTACGGAACCTACCTGGCCATTAGGAAAACGCAGCTCAGTTCCCTGCCCGGTTCACACACCATCTTTATTGGCGGACAGCCAATCAAGCTGCCCGTAGAGCCTGTCTTGCGATTCATCTCCACGGCCGCATCCATTCTGATTGCGTTTTTGACCGGCGCCGTGATGCTGTCAGAGTGGTCGACTCTGGCGCTGTACTGGTATGCGCCTGCTTCTGCCAACACTTCGCTCGACCCCATTTTCGGCAAGCCCACCAGCTTCTACCTGTTTACCCTTCCCGCGCTTGACCTGATTTCAGGCTGGCTGCTTTTTCTGGCGATTATCACCCTTGCAATTGCCGTTGTTTTCTTCCTGATCAAACGCGCCGGCCGTGCCCTGCAGGGTCCCTTTGGGGACTACAGCGTCTTATCGTGGAGCGCAGTTTCGTCGACGTTTGCATTCGTGCTGCTGGCGGTTGCATGGCGCGTATACCTCAGCCGTTATGATGCCATCTTTGAAGATCACACGATATTCGGCGGCGTCACCTACACGGACGCACATATCATGCTGCCCGGCCTGGTGGTGATTTCCGTGATGCTGGTGCTGGGCGCGGTAATCGCCCTTGCGAATGCAATCCGCTTGCAACGTGGAAAATGGCTGGCTGGTGCTGTGCTTCCTGCAATCCTCTGCTACTTTTTGTTTCAGGTAATTGGTGGCTATGTAAGAAGCTTTATCGTCAAACCAAATGAGTTGGTAAAAGAGCAACCTTTTATCAAGTACAACATTGCGGCGACGCGGGAAGCTTTTGCACTGGACAAGATATCTCAGCGCGAATTTGCGGCCGAGACTGGCGTTGCAGCAGCTGATCCAGAACACAATCAGGCCACACTTGAAAATATCCGCCTTTGGGATTGGCACGCGCTCCAGGACACGCTTCGCCAGATCCAGGAGATCCGCACCTATTACGATTTTCCTGATGTTGATATCGATCGCTACGAAATCGATGGCAAGATGCGCGAGGTGATGCTGGCGACGCGCGAGTTGAACGTGAACAAGCTTCCCGAGAGCAGCCGTAACTGGATTAATGAAAGGCTGATCTATACCCACGGTTACGGCGTGACCATGAACTCTGTCAACGGCTTTACTCCGGAAGGGCTGCCGAATCTTTATTTGAGCAACATGCCTATACAGAGCACCGTTCCGGAGCTGAATGTTACACGACCCGAAATTTATTACGGTGAGCTGACCGATACTGATGTTTACGTGAAAACGAGGCAGAAGGAGTTCAACTATCCGCAGGGGCAGAGCAACAGCTTCACTTCTTATGCGGCAAACACCGGCATAGCTCTGAACGGATTTATTCGCCGCATCCTCATTGCGATTGCGCGAGGTGATCTGGATAAGCTTCCCTTCAGTGATGACGTAAATAATGACAGTCTGCTGCTAATGCGCCGCAACGTCCGTTCTCGCACTGAAGCCCTGGCGCCGTTTCTCACTTATGACGCAGACCCTTACATCGTGATTGGCGAAAATGGACGCCTGTACTGGATGATGGATGCCTTCACCACTTCAGACAGCTATCCCTACTCAACCCACTACCGGCTGGACCGTGACCAGGTAAATTACATTCGCAACAGCGTCAAGGTGGTGATTGACGCTTACGATGGAACCACCACGTTCTACGTTTTTGACAGCGCGGACCCCGTTCTTGCCGCTTATCGCAGGATCTTCCCTTCCCTGTTCAAGGACAGCGCAACAATGCCGGCAGGACTTCGCAAACACATCCGTTATCCTGAGTTGCTGCTGGCGGTGCAGGCTGAAGTGTATGGGCTGTACCACATGACGGACCCGCAGCTGTTCTACAACCGTGAAGATCTGTGGACGGTTGCCAGTGAGGTCACTTTGAACCGGCGTGGCGAGCAAACCTCGCAAATGATGGAACCAAACTTCGTGCTGATGAATTTGCCCGGCGAAAACGGCCTGGAGTTTGTGGAGATTCTTCCTTTCACGCCGGCCAATCGGAACAACATGATTGGATGGATCGCCGGCCGCAGTGATGGCGAACACTACGGCACGTCAGTGGTCTACAACTTTCCTAAAACCAGGCTGGTGGATGGCCCGCTACAGGTGGAAGCGCGCATAGACCAGAACGCGCAGCTTTCCGGACAAATGACTCTGTGGAACCAGCAGGGATCGCACGTGCGTCGTGGAGCGCTGTTGGTGATCCCCTGCGGGCGCGCTCTCTTGTACGCCGAACCTATTTATTTGCAGGCTGAACGCAGCCCGATGCCGGAGTTGCGACTTGTAGTCCTGGCGTTGCAGGACAAACTGGCATACGCGCCCACTTTTGAGGCAGCGCTCACATCACTGTTTGGGAATGAAGCAGCGGCGATGAACGCCGGTACGCCGCAACCATCACCGGGTAGAATTCCGTCCGTTGCGGGCCAGCCCAACAGTGAGTTCCAGACACTGATTTCCGAAGCCGCTAAAGATCTCGCCGACTACCAGCGCCTGACCGCAGAAGGCAAACTCGGCGAAGCCGGCCAGAAACTTGAAGAGTTGAAGACCGTGCTCGAGCGTTTGAATTCGCGCAAAAAATAATGTGCAGCAGCCTTCAAGAGCAGCAACGTCAAGAAACGACTCGGTGTGCGTTGCTGAGTTTCAAGCGCTTCTGTTAGTATCGAAGTCAGTCGGTTCAGGCCGCGCAAAAGAAACATGCCTGCGCGGTTCGGTTTTGTCGCTAAGTGCTTGGCGCTGAGACAAACCGCCAACAAATGAACGGCTATCCGCACCAGCACGCGTCCCCGTCGTCTAGCCCGGCCTAGGACATCGCCCTTTCACGGCGGTAACACGGGTTCAAATCCCGTCGGGGACGCCAACAAAACAAAAGACTTCC
>DASUBD010000407.1:0-6780 GCA_035763445.1 Candidatus Angelobacter sp. | reverse complement strand
TTCTTGCGGCCTGCACTGGCTGCGTTCTTGCGCGGCTTAGCCGCCTTTCTTGCCTTTTTTGGCTTCGCAGAGGCTGTGGCCGGCTGCTGTTGGCGTCGCCCATGACGATGGAGCAGGGCCGTTACTTTCTGGATATACTCGCTCGCTTTTTTCTCCGTGTGCAGGTCATTGATGTTGATGTTCGTCCGATCTTCCGGCGGGAGCCACAGGTTTTCCGCGGTGTGCAGATGCAGCAACTGGGTGCGGACCAGGCTGGAGATAGGCCGGTCATGATTGTAAGCTTCCTCTTCATCAAACTTAAGAACGTCGATTGTGGGTGCATCTTTCAATGCCATGGGATTGTCTCTCCTTACATGCGGAAGAAAACGCAATCGTTATCAGGGCGCATGGTATCGCCGAGGAGGTCGAGGAAAGTCTCGGCATTCCGCTCCCGGACCGTCCCGATGTCGGCGCCCAGGAATTGTTTGGTGACGGTGGCCGGAATGGAAGCATGTTCAAAGATCCGCTGGTTGACGGGATCTTCCGGGCCCGGCACAACGGTGCCGCGCGGGATGTAAGGCGAGACCAGAATTGCCGGCACACGAATCCCCAGCCGATCAAACTTGAAGGTGAGTCCGGGCACGTTGGTGGCGGCATCGGTCGCCTGGAAACCATCCGGCGTGCAATCTGGCGGGACGACGTGGTCGTACAGGCCGCCGTGCTCGTCATAGACGATCAGCAATGCGGTGCTCTTCCAGAGATCAGGAATGATGCGGATCTGGTTGTAGACGCTGGCGATGAACTTGTCCCCGGCAAGCACATGATGGTCCGGGTGCTGGTCATTGGCGAGAAGCTGACCGCCTCCAGGCCCGGGATGATCAGAATAGTTGGGCTCGATAAAGCTGTACTCGGGCAGGTTGCCCGATTTGCAGTCCGCAATGAAATCACTGAACACGCCAAAGAAGCTCTGGTCTGTAATCAGGTTCACAATCTCCATGGTGGAACTTGGCTGATCGTAATAGTAGAGCTTGGCGCTGTGGCCGCCCGCCTTCATGCGTTCGTAGATCGTAGGTATCTTCTTGCGGTCGGCATCGGCCACCAGAAACATATTCATGTCGACGTTGCCGAATGAAGTCCCGTAATGGGCGAAGGCACGATTGCAGATGGTGGGACCGGGGATGGAGGCAAACCATCCGTTGAAGAGTGCGTACTCAGTGGCCAGCGTGGTGAGCACGGGAATCTTTTCCGGCGAAAAATAATTCATGATGGCGCGAGATTCTTTTGCGCTGGTTCCCTGGGTGGAGTAGCTCTTAATGAAACCTTGCATGTTAGCCACACGGTCCTGAGCGAAAGGCACCCCGCCGTATATCTGGACGTCTACTCCCGGGAAGTGATGGTCAGGATCGTGGCCTAATTGGCCGCGGTAGTCGGCCGTGGGCGAGACTTTGACCGTGTTGCCTTGAGCATCAGGATTGGACTCATTTCCGGTGAGGCCGTTGATTTTGGGATCTTTCTTTTTGAGCCCGCCCAGCATGTGATCGAAAGAGCGGTTCTCCATCATCAAGACGACAATATGTTTCAGGGCATCCAAGCCTGCCGACATGCAAACTCTCCTTGCGAAAACACCACGGCTTAACCAGGAATGTGGTTTTTAGATTAGTGCAGGGACCCTTTTCAGCGTTACACGGAGCAAGGGGCGTTGGAGAGCAAAAGGGCACTGAGAATCTATTCAATCAATGGGAGCTGCAGTACGGGTGGCGACATGGCGCTGCCGTAAATCGGAGGCCAGATCAGCATTAGCGGATTTAATTCAATTCCAAGAAAAGCGTAATCCGGGTTTCATACAAGTAGGACACGGTTTAGAGCGGTGTTGGAGTTGCTGTGAACGGACCCCCTGCAGCAGGGCTTCCCCTGCGATTGAAAGCAACAGAACGGGCGCACACACAACTCCGAGACCGCTCTAACAGAGATGTTTCCCGGCGGTGACGGCTTCCGCCTTTGTAGTTTCCCGTCAGCGTTTGGAAAGGAAAGGGGCATCAGAAGTATGACGCCCGAATTAAATGCGACGGAAACCCGCAGTCACGCTGTTCCTGCCACTGACCGCGACGAACTGGCTGAAATCCTTTTGTATGTGTGGCTCCGGTCTGAAGTGAATGACGACTGGGGACTGCCGCTGGTGATGGAACAATAAGAACCGCTGGAATCGCCGACACGGCGCGAGATCGCCGTCATCGGAACGTATTAAGTGCCGAGATCCACCGGCTCCGCAAGAGGGGTGGGCTCATCGGGTGAATTTCTAGTCCACGAGTTACGATTCATAGATATTTCTCGTCCAGCAACTTTCGCTTGCTTTTCTGCTGAATTTTTGCTAATATAAACCTTTTATTTGCAATGGTTTACGCAAGTAAATCTAACCCCGGTTGATCCCGGGGTTGGGCTTGAATCAATGCCGGGGTTGACGTGGGGTTACTCCGGGGTTGAATCGCGTAAGTCCTTTAGATTCGGGGTTGAACGGGGAGAGGGGAGCGGTAGTGATTGCCAGAATTGCCATGATTGCCAAAATTGCCAGGATTACGCGGCTGGCACAAGGAATAGCTGTGATTGCATTGTTGTCGCTGATGGCATCAGCGCAGGCTCCGGCAGGGATTCCGCGCGACCTGGCGCGGGAGAGGGCGCAGAGGATTGTTGATGTCCGCTATGAGCTTGCGTACACGCTGGTGGCCAAGGCAGATTCCACTGCTGGTGAGGAGCAGATCAAGTTTCGCTACATGCCGCAGCAATTGCTGGGCAATGGCCCCTTGAGGCCGACGGCACCCGGACCGCTGTTGCTGGACTTCCGCGAAGGCACAGTCAGCAAGCTGGTGGTCAACGGCAAAGATCTTCCAGTGAAGATGGAGAACGGGCACATTGAGATCCCGGATGAGTTGCTGAAGATCACGAAGAACACACAGAGTCAGGGTCAACAGGAGGCGCGGCAGAGCACTACGGCTACCGACAATCTGGGAAGGCCGGTGGGAGCAAAACCCGGCGCCAGGATTCCCGATAGCCCGGACGATAACATCCTCGAGATCAGTTTCACGGCGCCCATCGCCGCCGCGGGCAAGGCCCTGACCCGCTATGAAGACAAGGACGACAACAGCGAATATATCTACACGCTGTTTGTACCCATGGATGCCAGCATGGCATTCCCATGTTTTGACCAGCCGGACCTGAAAGCCGAGTTTTACCTCCGGGTGACAGCGCCGGAAGAATGGGTGGTGATCTCAAATTCTGACGTGGAGAATCTGTATTCTTCCGAGCCGGGCAAGCGGCTTACTATTTTTGAGCGCACCAAGCCAATCAGCACCTATCTATTCGCTTTTGCGGCTGGGCCGTTTACGCGCGTCCATCCCCGTCCGGGTTTGCCTGACCTTTATGTCCGCCAATCCCAAATGAAACGCGCCGAGAGCGAGGCGCCGGAAGTACAGCAGATCACAAAGCAGGGAATGGAGTACCTGGCCGACTACTTTGATCAGCCGTATCCGTTCACAAAATACGATATGGTGCTGATCCCCGGGTTTGCCTACGGCGGCATGGAGCATGCCGGTGCAACATTCCTGCGGGAAGAATCAGTATTGTTCCGCACCGCGCCAACGCACAGCGACCTGTTGAATCGGGACATCCTGCTGCTGCATGAGCTGACGCACCAGTGGTTTGGCGACCTGGTGACCATGCGCTGGTTTGATGACCTGTGGCTGAAAGAGGGCTTTGCCAATTACATGGCGTATCACGCACTGGCTGACATGAAGCCGAAAGAAGATGTATGGAAGCGCTTTTATCAGGGCACCAAGCCTGCCGCTTATGCGATTGATTCCACGCAGGGGACCACGCCGATTTATCAGGACATTGGAAACCTGAAAGACGCCAAATCAGCCTACGGGGCAATTGTCTATTCCAAGGCTCCGGGCGTGATGCGGCAACTGAATTATGTAATTGGCGAAGACAAGTTCCGCGACGGGCTGCGCAGTTACCTGCGCGATCATGCCTATGGCAATGCGGAGTGGATCGACCTGGTACACGCGTTTGAGAAATCATCAGGCAAGCCGCTGGAGAAGTGGGCCGATGCTTATATCAAGCACAGAGGCATGCCGCAGGTGGATGCGACGTGGAGCTGCACTCCGCAGAACAAGATCAGCCGGCTTTCCCTTGCTCAACATGACGTGCTGGGCGAAGGCGGAATGTGGCCGGTTGCGACCCAAGTGCTGCTCAGTTATCCGAGGTTGAAGCCGGTACGGTTGCGAGCGCAGCTTAATGGAGCAAAGGCGGATGTGAAGCAGGCAGTGGGGAAGCCATGTCCGGCATTTGTTTTTGCGAATGATAACGATTACGCCTACGGACGTTTTCTGCTGGATGCCAAGAGCCGCAAGGCTGTGATGGCTGAGTTGGGCGGAATCCACGATGTGTTTGAGCGCGCGCTGCTGTGGGGTTCATTGTGGGATTCAGTCCGGCAGGCGGAGCTTGACCCGCGGGCATATATCAATCTGGCGCTGAGGCTGCTGCCCGCGGAAAAAGATGAAGAGCTGGCGCAGAGCGTGATTGGGCGCACAATTACAGCGCTGCATCGCTATGTTCCGGCCGACGTACGAGCGGAGCTGACGCCGAAGATGGAAGCGCTGGCGTCCGAACAAATGCTGCATTCTCCGGAACAGGACATGCGGATCATCTGGTTCCGCGCGCTGCGTGCTTCAGCGGAGACGCCCAAGGCTCGCCAGGAATTGAAAGACCTGCTAGCAGGGAAGCTGACGATCCCAGGAGTGGAATTGCGTCAACTGGACCGCTGGAACATGGTGGAATCGCTGGTCGCTTTGAATGATCCTGATGCCGATACGGTATTAGGGGCGGAAGAGAAGCGCGATCCTTCCGGCGAAGGGCAGAAATATGCGTTCATGGTGAAGGCAGCGCGTCCGGATGCGGGGGCCAAGAAAGAATATTTTGATGGGTACTTGCACGACGCAGCGCGTCCGGAAGACTGGGTGGCCATAAGCCTGGGCGCATTCAATTACTGGAACCAGCCGGAGTTGACGCTGCCGTATTTGCGTCCGGCGCTGGATGCTCTGCCGCAGGTGAAGCAGCAGCGCAAGATTTTCTTTGTGCTGGGATGGCTGAATGCCTTTATCGGAGGACAGCAGTCAGCCGAGGCGCAAACCCAGGTAGACGATTTTCTGAAAACGGCCAAGCTTGACCACGACTTGCAATTGAAGATACTGGAAGTGAAGGACGAGCTGGACCGGACGGTGAAGATCAGGGAGAAGTACAGCGCATCGGCACATCCGGCCGTTGGGACATCGGGCCATCGGAAAACGGCGGTGATGAGTGCGAAGAAGCGAGGGTGAGAAAGATCTGGTAATTGAGTAAGTGGGTAATTGGGTAATTCTAGGTAGCAAATTGAGGAAGTTGGCGCAATCAATACCGAATACGCTGAGCTGGATTATCATCATCCTGGTGGCTGGGTTGTTCCTCACGGGAAGTGTTCAGCTGGCTCGGCGAGGTGAGCGAGTTGCAATGGATTTGGCGCAACGGGTTGTTCTCGTTTTGATCGCGGTCGTCATCTTTGTTGCGCAGGTGATAACGGCTCGGTGAACGGGATTGTGTGACGAGGTAAGTTGTAGACCGAAATTGGGAATTGGAGGCGATACCCCGAAAAATGCATAGATCCTTCGACTCTTCCTCGCTCCTGCGTCGCTCGGAATCGCTCAGGATGACAAGTCCTTAAGTAAGTGGTAGAGAACGGGAGTAACAGTTAAGGAAACTTTGGTTTTTTCCGTGGATTTTGAGGCGCACTGCGCAGAAAGCCGCGAGGTATAATTTCAGAACGATGCCGAAGTATTCAATTGTTGTTCCATTCCATAACGAGCAGGAGAGCGTAACCGCTCTTTATGATCGATTGAAGGCCGTCATGGAATCCACCGGCGACAGCTTTGAGCTGGTATTTGTGGATGACGGTAGTCTGGATCGCACTTACAAGCTGCTGCGCGAGATAGTGACCATTGACAGTCGCGTAGTAGTGGTGAAGTTGCGGCGTAACTTCGGCCAGACTTCTGCGCTGGCGGCGGGCTTTGCCCATGCGCAGGGCGAATTCGTGATCGCCATGGACGGCGACATGCAGCACGATCCGGACGAGATTCCCAAGTTCATTGAAATGCTGGAGCAGGGATACGATCTGGTGAGTGGGTGGCGCAAGGAGCGCGTGGACAACTTTGTGATGCGGCGGCTGCCCTCTCGTATTGCAAACTGGAGTATGGCCAAGCTGAGCGGTGTGAACATTCACGACTTTGGAACTACCTACAAGGCCTACCGTCGCGAGATCATTCAGCAGCTTCCGCTATACGGCGAGTTGCACCGGTTTATTCCAGCGCTGGCATCGTGGTACGGAGCGTCAATTTGTGAGATCCCGATCAAGAATATCGTGAGGCCGAAGGGCGCTTCGCATTACGGGATTTCCCGGACCTTCCGCGTATTTTTTGACCTGATCACCATTCGCTTCCTGCTGAAATATATGTACCGCCCGCTGCACTTGTTCGGCAGCGTGGGCATGCTGTCGTTATTCAGCGGTCTGGGTATTGCCTTCTGGCTGATGGTGAGCAAGTTTTTCCTGCATATGAGCGTGATGGGCGAGCATGGTCCATTGACCATCTTTGCCGCAGTGCTCATCGTCTTTGGCGGGCAGATGCTGGCGCTGGGGCTGCTGGGCGATCTGCAAGTGCGCAACTTCCAGGAACCTGCCCGGCGTGTTCCGTATACAGTGGCTCACGTACTTCGTTC
>DASUBD010000406.1:0-7030 GCA_035763445.1 Candidatus Angelobacter sp. | reverse complement strand
CCTCCTTTTAAATTCCTGAAAGAGGACAAACACGGGAACAATTCCAAAATTGACGTTGAAGATTCTCGCGGCGACAAATGGCGGGCCAAACTGGGGATTGAAGCACAGCCGGAGACCGTGGCATCGCGGTTGCTCTGGGCGGTGGGGTTCTTTGCTAACGAGAACTACTTCTACCCTGAGCTGACAATTGACAAATTACCGGAACATCTCCATCGAGGCCAGGGCCATGTGATCTCTCCCGGTCATCTTGAGGGAGTGCGATTACAGCGCCAGCCGCGCGCTAAGAAGAAGTCCGCCGAATGGAACTGGCAGCACAACCGCTTTACCGGAACACGTGAGTTGAATGGCTTGCGCGTGATGATGGCGCTGATGGGCAATTGGGACCTGAAGGACGAGAACAATGCCATCATCGATAAGGACAAGCAGGAACAATGGCTGGTGACGGACGTAGGAACGGCCTTTGGACCACAGGGTATGCAACTGACGGAACGCGCATCCAAAAACAACCTGAAGGCGTATCAACACGCCCGCTTCATCAAAAAGATCACGCCCGAGTACGTAGACTTTAATCTTCCCCAGCGCCCGCCCCTGATTTTTTTGTTCGTTCTTCCCACGTTTGTCCATCAAATTTGCATGCGATCGGTTGGGAATCACGTGCCAAGACAGGATGCTAAATGGATAGGATCGCTACTAGCGCAGCTCTCAGAAGGGCAGATTAAAGACGCCTTCAGAGCGGGAGGCTACACGCCGGACCAAGCCGCTGCATTCAGCAAAGCACTACTTGGCCGTATCGCGCAACTGAAGGCGTTGTGATCTGACAGAATTTCAAAGAGTGTTCAGGCAGCCGTGCCACCTTCCTTAAACTGCAGATGATGCAATTTAGCGTAAAGACCGCCTTCTTTCAGTAGTTCCCGATGGTTCCCCTGCTCTACGATCCGGCCCTCGTTCACCACAAAGATCACATCGGCGCGTTGTACAGTGGAAAGCCGGTGCGCAACAACGATGGTGGTCTTGCCTTCCATGAGACGATCAAGAGCTTCAAACACAAGCTTTTCTGAAGCGGCATCCAGCCCGGATGTGGGTTCATCGAGCAGCAGGATAGGCGTATTGCGAATAATGGCGCGGGCAATGGCTATGCGCTGTCTCTGCCCGCCCGAGAGCGTCATACCGCGCTCGCCGACAATAGTGTCAAACCGGTCAGGCAGCTTCTCAATGAATTCCATGGCGTTGGCCAGCTCAGCGGCGCGAATAATTTCCTTGCGCGTTGCATTCGGCTTCCCGTACGCGATGTTTTGCCACAAGGGACCATGAAACAGGATGTTGTCCTGCAGAACATAACTGATGTGGTGCCTCAGGGATTGCTGTTTAAAGCTCCGAATATCCACGCCATCGATTTTTACGCTGCCGCTCACCGGATCGTAGAAGCGAGAAACCAGGCTGATGATGGTGGTCTTGCCTACGCCGGTCGGCCCCACCACAGCAGCCACCTGTCCTGGCTTAATGCAGAAGCTCATCTCTTCAATGATGGGCTGGTCCGGTGAGTAGGAAAACGAAACGTTTTCAAATTCAATCCTGCCTTTCAGGTTCCTGGCGTTTTTGGCTCCCCTGGCATCTCGGACCTCATTTTCTGTCTGCAGGATTTCCTGTATCCGCTCATACCCCACTGCCGCCTTGGAGTATGTGTCAGTCATTTTGGAAAGTTCCTGCATGGGCTTGTACATCTTGCTGAGATACTGAATGAAGAGCACCATGGAACCCACAGAGAGAGCCCCGCTCAGAGTCATGCGTGCGCCAAACCACAATACAAGGCAGGTCCCTGCGGCAACAATCAGGTCCACCAGCGGAGTGAGTTTCGCCTTGAGGCTTCGCGCTTTGAGGGCGGATTCAACTTCCTCCAGCCCCGCTTCTTCCAGCCGTGACTGCTCATAGCGCTCGCGAGCGAATGCCTTCACCACGCGAATCGATGAGAGAACTTCTTCAACAACCGAGAATACCTGACTCTCTTTCTTTCGAACGTTCCGAGTAGCTTTCTTAATGCGCCGCGTGTAGGTATAAACCACAACAAAGAGGAGCGGCGCGACGGAGAGAGCAATAAGGGTGAATTTCCAGTTCAGCCAGAACATTACAATCACCATGCCGGCGAGCGTGAGGATGTTTATAACGGTGCTGAGCAAACCTGACGCGATGAAACTCTGAATGTCATCAACATCGCTTGTCACGCGGCTGATAAGGTCGCCCGTTCGCCTCTGGTCATGAAAAGCCAGGGAAAGCCGCTGCATGTGCGCATACAAAATGCGTCGCAGATCATACGTGACCCACCGGCCCACACTGGTGGTCAAATATTTTTCTGTGTAACTGGAAACGGCGTCGAGCAGAGCGATAGCGAGAACGGCAAAACAGGCAAACTTGATGATGAACAACTGGTCCGTTCCCCCATAACGGTGAAGAAAGCTGGAAACCTGGCTCTTACCAGTATGTTTATGGAAAACCTCGTCCAGCACGATTTTAAGAGGCCAGGGCTGCAGGAGATTGGCAACCGTTTCACCGAGCACGGCAATAAAGCCAATGGCCAGTGATCCCGCATGCGGCTTGAGCAATTGCCGAAGGCTCAGGCGTTTGTGTCCACGCGCCGATTGCGAAGCGCCGGGCTGGTTTGCGGATCGCACCGTGATTTCGCCGGCTTCGCTCGCCACGGACGTTTCCGCTATTTCATGGTTTCTGGCCAATCAGACACTCACTTTCAACAGGGTTGGATGCCAGAACAGCCAGTCGCGAAGCACCTGGCAACCACGCGAGCCAGCGGCTTTCCTCGCCGGTAAAATTGCTAACCATCCGCCAATGACATAGTCTAACTATGCAATTAACATAGTCACCCTATGTTAAGGAGGTGCGGCTTGCGGGATGAGATCCCTCCGGGAACCCTATACATGCTGATTCTTCGCGTGCTCTCGCGCGGTGGCGAGCTGCACGGATTTGAGATTGCCAAAGCCATTGAGACCCTTTCGGAAGATGTGCTTCGTGTGGAAGAAGGCTCGCTCTATCCGGCGCTGCAGCGCATGCTGATCAAAGGCTGGGTACGGGCGGAATGGGGCGCCACGGTGGAAAACCGCCGCGCCCGATACTATCGCCTGACTGCTGCGGGACGGAAACAGTTGGAGCAGGAAATTTCACGTTTTGACCGCGTGATGGGAGCGGTGAGCCGGGTGATCCAGACCGCCTGAAGGAGTGGGATATGCAACTGTGGCAGGACCTTGTTGAGATGCTCCGGCGGTCAAGCAGGCTCTTCTCACGCCGGGAGGCATTCGATCGCGAGATGGAAGAGGAAATGAGCCTGCATCGCGAGTTGCGCGCGCGGGAAATCCGGGATGAAGGCGAAATTGACTCTGAAAACGCCAGGAACGCGGCGCAGAGAAAATTTGGCAATACGCTGCAAGTCCGCGAAGAAATCCACCGCGCCTGGGGCTGGAGCTGGATTGATGACCTGGGCCAGGACCTGCGGTATGCCTTCCGCCTGCTGCGGAAGGCACCCGGATTCACTCTGGTGGTGGTGGTTACTTTAGCGCTGGGAATCGGCGCCAACACCGCAATCTTCAGTGTGGTAAATGCCGTACTGCTGCAGGCCTTGCCATACACGCACGCAGATCAACTGGTAAGCATCTTTGAGAGCAACCTCCACGAAGGAGTAAAAGCAACTGGCTGTTCTTACCAGGATCTCAAGGAACTGCGAGACAGCGGGGTTTTTGCCGATGTGGCAGGGGTACAACGGCACGACCTGACCCTCACCGACGCAGGCGATCCTACAGTGGTTTCAACCGTGGTGGTTACACCAGAAATCTTTTCAGTGCTGAATGTGCCGCCCCTTGCCGGTCGATACCTCTTTTCTGACGACGAAAAAACTGGTGCTGCCCCGGTGGTGGTGCTCAGCGAGGGATTGTGGCGCAATCGGTTCGGTGCTGATCCGGGTCTTGTGGGGCGGTCCATCCATCTGGACCAGCAGGGCTATACCGTAGTGGGCATTATGCCAGCTGGATTCAGGGTACCGGTTTTTGGAGCGCACCAGGAAATCTGGATTCCGCTGGCGCAAGATCCGCTGTTCGGAAGCTGGTTACCAAGGCCTGGTGGTCACTGGCTTCGAGTGGTGGGGCGGCTGAAGCCAGGTACATCTCTTGCTACAGTTCGTCCACAAATCGACGCGGTGATGCAACGCCTGGCGGAGGAGTATCCACAGCAAAACGCCGGCTGGAATATAAAGCTGGCTCCGCTGCAGACGGTAATTGTGGGCGAAGTCAAAACTCCTTTGCTGGTTCTGTTAGGGGCTGTGGGGTTGGTTCTGTTACTTGCATGCGTCAACATCGCCAACCTGCTGCTAGCCCGGTCTACGTTCCGTACGCGCGAGGTGGCATTGCGGCAGGCGTTTGGAGCCGGAAGGGCACGCATTGTACGGCAGTTTTTAACCGAGAGTGCAGTGCTGGGGTTGATGGGCGCTGTGCTTGGCGTGGTGATCGCATGGTTCAGCCTGCATGCGCTCAGTTCGCTTCTCCCGGCGGATGCCCCGGCGGCGCGTCCGGTTCAGCTGGATGCTTCTGTGCTCGGATTCTCACTACTGCTTTCGCTTCTGGCGAGCGTAGGTTTTGGTCTCGCGCCGGCGCTTTTCACCGCGCACAGCAACGTGCAGGGAAACCTGAAACAGGGCTCGGCGCAATCCGGCTCAGATAAAGGACGCCTTCGCTTGCGCAACTTTCTTACGGGAGCGGAAATCGCTTTGGCCATGGTAATTGTGGTGGCTGCGGGCCTGCTTGTGCGCAGCTTGATCCGAATGACCGAGGTAGATCCCGGCTTTCAGCCGGAACATCTGCTTAAAGCCGAAGTCTCGCTTCCGCGCTATCAATACAAGACGCCGCAGCAGTGGAGTGCGTTTTCTGATGCATTACTGGAGCGCATTCATGCGCAGCCGGGCATGGAAAATACGGCAGTTGCCGTTCCACTGCCGATCGCCAATGGTTTTGTGAACCTCACTTTTGCTCTTCTTGACCATGCTCCACTGCCTCCAGGAGAATCCAACAGCGCAGATTATGTATCTGTGACGCCAAAATATTTTGGTGTGATGGGCATTCCACTGCTTCGAGGCCGGCTGTTTACTGAGGATGACTCCACGTCGTCTCCGCGTGTCGCACTGATCAGCGAATCATTCGGGCGCCGTTATTTCGGGAATGAAAACCCAGTGGGGAAAAAGATAACCTTCGGCTTCCCTCCTGACGTGAACATTACACGTGAGATTGTCGGGGTTGTAGGCAATGTGCGCGACGTTGGGCTCACGCAGGAGCCCGGTCCTATGATGTACGCTCCTTTTTCCCAGGCTCCATTCTGGGGCGGAGTGCTGGTGGTAAAAAGCACGTTGCCAGCCTCGGCCGTCGCAGGAGCGATCCGTAAGACGGTCGCGTCGATCGATAAAAACCTGCCCGTCACCGATATAGAAACCATGCCGAGCGTTCTTGACGCATCCGTGGCTCAGCCACGGTTTCGCACCTGGCTGCTCAGCGCGTTCGGTGTGGTGGCATTGCTGCTGGCTGCAGCAGGAGTCTACGGAGTGGTGTCTTATTCAGTAGCCAGTCGAACCAGGGAGTTCGGCGTTCGTGCCTCGTTAGGAGCATCTCCCGGGTCAATTGCGAAGCTGGTGTTAAAGGAAGGCATCGCTCTTGCTGCTGCAGGTCTGGCTGCTGGATTATGCGCAGCTGTAGTGCTGGGTCGCTTTTTCCGTAGCGAACTTTATGGGGTAGGAGCTTACGATCCGATCACATTCGTTGTGAGCGTTGCTGTGTTGTTGGGGGTTGCCATGGCAGCCTGCTACATCCCTGCGCGCAGAGCGATGAGGGTGGACCCAATGGTGGCATTGCGGCACGAGTAAGAGCGATTGCCAAGAGTGCCGCCCGAGATTGACGATTCGAAAATCTGCTGAACGTGAATGCAATTGTGACTGCTGAGAGCTGATTGCTGTCTGCTTTAATGCAGGCGCGGGAAGAGCGCGCCGGTCGAGTTAGCGTATGCGGTGTACTGGTCTCCGAAGGTGCTCACCATCATCCGCTCTTCCAGGCGGCTCTTGATTTTCCATCCTACATATACCAGCAACAACGCAATGAGACCTCGCAACTGGCCCTGCACCAGCACTGTGCCGAGCAGAGCCAGCATGAGGCCGGAATAGATGGGATGCCGTACCCAGTGGTAAGGCCCGGAGCGAATAAGCTCATGCTGCACCTTGGCGACGACGGAGCTGCTCCAATTGCGGCCAATATGCACCCGCGCCCAGATGGCAAGGCCAAAACCGGCAACCGCTGTGGCAATGCCGAGCACCGGCAACCACTCAGAATTGGGCAGCATGCGACGATGAAGCCATTTCCAGGGAACGTCAAGAAAGATCAGCAGGAACCCCGTAGCCACCAGGACGCGATGCAGAAAGTAACTCAAGCTCGATTCGCGACGCTCGGCTTTCTTGATGCGGGTCGCCCACACCAACCAGAGTATGTAAAAGCCGACCCACAGAACACCGCAGATTCGCATGGGAGACATGGATAGAAATACGGTAGCACGAACCAAAAATATTGCCAGGATTACCAAGAGTGCCAAAGAGTGAAATATGAAATGCGACACAATGCCAAGTGGCTTCCCCATCAGACAAAAAAAGCTAACCAGCATCTATGCTGGGGACGTGGATGATGAGGTCCAGCTGCGAAGGTATCGGGCTACCATAGTGTGTGGCGGGGAGGTACCTGAATTCGCGAATGGCCGCGAGCAGTTTTCGCTGAATGGTTGCGCTTACCTCACCACCGATGATCCTCGCGTCCGCCACGTGGCCACTCGTATCGATGGTAAGTTCCACTGTGACCAGTTGCTCGAAATGAGGCGGCAGCTCAGCCGCGGAAATGTGCGGGAGTTCTCCCGCCGTGTGAATAGCCAGCCGATAATCGTCAGAATAATGGAAGCCGTAGAACTGGCTGACTCTGATGCTGTCAATCATCCCCGCTGTCGCACTCTG
>DASUBD010000405.1:0-15762 GCA_035763445.1 Candidatus Angelobacter sp. | reverse complement strand
GGACAAGGGTCTCCTGGATACACGCACGCTCATTCTCCAATCGGAGGGGCACGAGGTGCATCAGGCCAGGACACAGAGCGAAGTTGTGTCTGCTTGCGCGCAGCACCAGTTCGATGTAGTGGTGGTTGGCCAGACCGTCTCGAACAGAATGAAGCGGGTCATTGTCTCCCTCATCAAAGAGCATTGCCCTGACGCGAAGGTCCTGGAACTCTATCAACCACACTTGGGCCGGGCGGTGACCCATGCCGACTCATGGCTGGAAGTCCCTGCCGACGTTCCATCTGAGCTCGCGGAGCGGGTAGGTCAGCTCGCGAGGGAAGCGAATACGTTGTAGGAGCCACGGTCGCCTTTGATCGCAGGGGGCGACTTACCTGGAGCATGGAATCGTTTCTCGTTCCGGCGAGACGCACAGACCAAACTGAAACAGGCCATCAGGTTGAAGGAAACCCGGGAACTCAGAAAGAGACTTTTTCAGCGCTGGTTTGAGCACTTTCCTGATTTGATTCGAGAATATCTGTTTTCGCGGCTCGCGTGTTCATCTCCCATCGCTTTGCGAGCTTCTTCAAAAAGGTTCTTGGGGGCTAAATTTTGGCCTTGTGCATCTGAAGCTTGCAAGAGTGGGGCTAATAAACCGCGCAGGGGAGCTACTCTATCAAATGTAGCAGGCACGCGTTGTGCCAAGCACCTCCCGCCGGCTTCAAAAATTCCGCTGTTAAAGCCTGGTTGTCGACACTCTCTTTATTCACAGGGAAATGACGTGTCTTGACGCTTTTAGGGGCTCTTCCCCAGGTGGAGAATTTCTGATAACAGGGGAGGATGTGTTTCTATGCCTGTACAACGCGGGGAAATCTTCTCAGAATGGGCCAGACCGGGCGCAATGCCCGAACTGAAGATGGAAGCCTTTACTGATTGCCTGAAGTGTGCACTTGAGCCGTTCCGGGTGATGGTGATTGAAACGGCGGTCGGCCTGAGAAGAGGTGTTTCAGTTTGCGGGGACCACTTTGAAGAGGCCACCACGTTGCTCAACAGGTATTTCTGACTTTCAGGTTACTGAATACGCTTAAGGCCCCCCGCTTGGGCCACTATCGCGGCCAATTTTTGTATCTGAACGTAAGACCGTATGACATGACGTCGTTGTACTTTCAGCAGTTGACGCGCTCTTTCCAGTGACGCAGCAGTTGCAACGCGGAGATGATTCGAATCGGCCAGAAGCTGGCGCGATTGTTTGATCGCACCAACGCGCTTGGTTGCCGACTTGGCATCTCGTAGACTGTCACGGAGCATTCGGGGTGAACGAGACTTCCGGATGATCTGGTTTTGAACAGCAGGGGGCGCTTCCAATCTGCTTAAGTTTTGGAAAAGAGAGCGTACATCACCCTTGCGCAACGGAAGAGCACTGTCATGGATTGCTGCTTTCGGGCGCGCGGTAAGAGCGTGGGCGTCATGCAGCCATCTGTCCAGTTCTGACTTAAACGCCACAATGCTATTGTGCGGCTTGGGACGACGAATCGGCAGATGGAGGTCGTTTTCCCATCGCTGCACAGTCCTGACCCCACGGCCAAGATAGGCAGCAATGTCCTTCCAGGAATCGAGCAAATCCTGATTCATCGTGTCACCTCAATATCCTAACAGTTGGTAACACTCGCTGTTCGTGTCAGTCATCGCGGAGCGATACTTAAGGTTCTTCTTAGAATTGGAACAGACGAGAATATCAGCGAACCTGCGACAGGGTTTGTGATGTGTATCACAGCAATTGACGGTTGAAGGGCCTCACGACTGTCCAGCAGCCCCCTCTGGGGAAGCAAAGCAGCAGCTCTGGTTGGTTGGGACTTCTCATGGCGAAGTGAAGAGTCTTTACAGCGCATGCGGAGGGCTGAATGTTTGAAGCACAGCTAATTACGGCTCAATGTGAAGCGGCGCGGTGCGGGGCCCTCATCCCGCGCGTGAACAATCTTCACAAGACCACGAAATCCTTATGGCACGGGGATGCGGGATGACAGCTCTGGAGACTGTTGATCATTAATTGAGAACCGGTGCGGGAATAGTGGCGTTCGGATTCGTAGGAGATTCAGCGGAACCAGCAGGAACTCTGCTTTATTTTCGTTCGTTAATAGAACTGCGCTGGCGCCAAGTCCGGAAAACTCAAGAGGGCTTTTGCTTCATCCGAGTTTGCGTGTGGTGGACTACGATTGCGATTTCTGCTGTAGCAGCCTGGTTCGAATGGCAATACCGGCGCAACCGTCGCCGACAATCTGAAGAGGAACCTGAAGCCAAGCCTCCGGTGAGTGAAAAGGCGGAGTTGCCGGAACAGGAACGTTTGCTTTCAGGATCAGACTAAGGTCACGACTCAAACTCGGTGGCCGCTGATTTTTGCTTTAATTAATTCCCAAACGTGGTCTCCGGATGCAGGCTGACCTGTTCCTTTCACGATCCGCATTTCTTGCCAATCGTAAGCGAACTGTTTGCCGCAATCGAGGCAGACAACGTACATGCCCGTCTGCCGAGCAACCGGCGACGATCGGACCAACACCTTGTCACTGCGGGGGAAGCTGAGATGCCCATGCCTGCACCCGAATAGAAAATCCAGAAGTCCTCGCAATAGCCCCACGAGATTTCCCCAGATGCTCATCCGTGCACAGCTCGAAAAAGTACTGACACTTTCATGTTAGCGGGCGAGGAGAGTGACTGATGTGAGCAAGATCACACTCGAAAAAGCCTGTGTGAAAACATTTTCTACGAGACCAAATTGTAAGTAAGCTACAGCAACTTTCGTTTTGTCTTAGAAAAGCGTCGGAGCCGAGGCTTGTATTGGAGGTACTTCCGCGGCGCATTCGGGAGCGTCAAACTGAGGATTGCCGACCTTTGAACTCACCGGATATTTGCGCATGAGGGCTGCATCCAGCGGCCGGAGCAGATGCTGCACGCGGGCCGGAGCGGTGATACCGGGATCAAGCCAGACATCGTAGTCCTGCGGCAGGAGGATTACGGGCATGCGGTCATGGACTTCACAGGTGAGCGAGTTGGGGCTGGTAGTGAGGATGGTGCAGGTCTCGAGCCAGCCAGAAGGAGAGCGCCAGCGGTCCCACAGGCCGGCAAAGGCGAACAAGCCATCGTCTTTCAGACCAATATTGTAGGGCTGTTTCTCGCGGGAGTTAAGCTTCTTCCATTCGTAAAACCCATCAGCTGGAATAAGGCAGCGCTGCTTCTTGAAGGCGTCACGAAAGGCGGGCTTTTCCGCAGCGGTTTCCGCCATGGCATTAATGGCATGGTTGCCAAAGCTTGCGTCTTTAGCCCAGTAGGGAACCAGGCCCCAGCGCATGAGACTGAAATGCCGGCGTGGTTCGTGCGCGTCCTGGCGGATCACGGCGATTTCCTGAGTGGGGGCGATGTTGTAGCGCGGAGACCACTGGACCTCTCCCTCTTCATTGAGATCAAAGTGTTCAGCGATGTATCGTTCTTTGGCCGTGAGGCGATAGCGTCCGCACATGGGAGTAAGAAGCCATGATAGCGAAAACGCTGAGCCACACAGGGAAAAACAAAGCTCCCGTTTGGGCGATAGGTTTTGATAATCAGAAGCATGGCAAAACAAAGTCGGCCGCCGATATCAGCAGCCCGCCTTCAGAGTCTGGAACTTGATCAGTTCGATACGATACCTGAATTGATACAGGTCACCGGGAAGGCCAAGCCCAAGGCGTTTACCGCAAAGGTCAGAACGGACGCGGCGATCCGCACAGCCGAGGGCGGCTGTGCCACACGAGCATGGTAATCGCCGAGATCGCCGTCATCGCACGTGATCGCCGTAATCGGAAAGGTAAAAACCCCCAAAGCATTCCCAGCGGAGGGTGCAATGGTCACGAAGAAAGAGTGCCAAACCCACAGCCGAGGGCGGCTGTGCCACACGATTCTCGAGGTGTCAGCAGGGTGGCTGTCGCGGCGAACACTTGACACAGGACCACCACCGCTAAAGCGGGCAAAGCCAAGCCGCATCCTTCCCGGGGCCTACAGGCTCCGGCTTCCACCCAAAGACGGTGTGATGGCGAATGCCGGATTATGCAGGCTGCCACAATTCGATTGGGTTCCCCTCAGGGTCATGCAGACGAGCGAAGCGTCCAATGTTGGGATACGATTCCGGGTCTTTGACCTCAATTCCTGCCGCTCGTAGCTGGGCTACCATTTTGTCCATGTCATGCACGCGAAAATTGACCATAAAGGCCTTGTTAGGATCCCCGAAATATTTAGTTGTCTCGGGAAAGGGACTAAAGACGGTTGGTCCGGCCTCTTGCTGCCAAACGGTTGCGCCCTCGCTGGTTGGTCTGAGCGCGATGCCCAGGTGTTGCTGATACCACTCACCCAGGGCTTTGGGATCATGAGCGCGAAAGAACAAGCCCCCGATTCCGGCTACTTTTTCCATATCCGTTGCTCCCGATTGAGGTTTAGCTGTTGGCTTGGCAGGCGGAGCAGGACTCGTCGCGGGTGCGGGGTTCTGCGCGGCCTTTTCTGCGGCCAGGGCTAATTTAGTCTGGGGCAGAATGAAGCTGGCCCCGAAAGCATATGACAACATTTGAAGTAATTGGCGCCTTGGAAAGCTCATTCCATTCTCCTTAGACTTTTGCGAGGTGATCTACGATACTTCCGGGAATGGAGTTCTGCAACCATTCAATTCCCCCGCGTCCAGCCGGCGGCGCAAAAGGAGTTGCTCAGATCATCTCAAGAATTGACAAATAGTGACTCGCCGTCTATGAGTTTCTGAAAGCGAGGAAAGATTGGGGCTGAGTATGGAAGGCGGGAAAAGTGTTGCAAGCGGCCTTTGGAGATGGCTGGCGGGTACCGGGCTGGAACGATTTGAATTTATTCAGGCGGGAGAACAGTGGGTTCTGAGAGGAACGATTCTGACCAAGCCTGAGTCGCCGGCGGAAGCGCGTTACGAGGTTGTTTGCGACGCGCGGTTCCGCACACGGTTGGCGCAGATCACCTTGTGTGATTCCAGTGGCGAGCGCAAGCTGGAGATCACGGCTGAAAATGGCCGCTGGTATGCAAACGGCCAAGAGGCGCCTGCGGTGCGTGGCGCCATTGATGTGGATTTGGGATGGAGTCCTTCCACCAACACACTACCGATTCGCCGACTCGGGTTTGAAGTGGGCCAGTCGAGTGGCGTGTTTACAGCCGCATGGGTGCGCTTCCCGGAACTGACGCTGGAGCCGCTGCCGCAGGAGTATCGGCGTCTGAGTGAGCGTGAGTACCTGTACATGAGCCGAGGCGGTTCATTCCAGGCCAGGTTGCTGGTGGATGATGATGGCCTGGTGGTTGACTATGAGGGTTTCTGGCAGCGCGTGACGAATGGCACGTAACCGCTAATCGCCACTTTCGCGTTCACGCCTGCCACTTTATGTGGACCCTAAGTAGCCAGTGCTTTTCCTGAATTCTTGCGGTTGCGGTCAAAGCGAAAAAGCAAAAAGACCATCCCTCCCAAAAGCAGGATGGTAATGGCCGCACAGAGCGCGAGCACGCGACTGACCAGCAGGTCATAGCGTCCGGTCATGGGGTTGTACTCGCAACAGAAGAGCAGAATGGGATCAACGAACGAGCCGATCTTTTCATCCGAAGCCTGGACCAGGCCAAGGCGCAGATCTGTGGGTGAATAGTCCAGCCCGTAAAAATACTTTGAGACCTTTCCTTCGGGCGTGAGCAGGATGAGGGCAGTGGCGTGGGCAAACTGCTTGCTTTTCGGGTCCCACTGGTAGCGAAAGCCTACAGACTGGGTCAACTGTTGAATGGAAGACTCGTTGCCGGTGAGAAAGTGCCAGGCGTTTTCGGCGCCCTTGCCGTTCAGTTTTTGTATCTGAATTTCTTTCTGATGCGCTGAAGTCTGGGGCGTGTCCCTGGGATCAAAGCTGACGGTGATGACCTGATAGTCCTTGCCGGGATCGAGCGTCATCAGGCCAAGTGAGCTGCTCAAGGCATCGAGGCCGCGCGGGCACAGCATGGGGCAATTGTAGTAGACGAGAGAAAGCACCACTGGACGATTTCCGCCCTTCACGTAATGGCGCAGGGTGACGGTTTCACCGTTCGCATTCTGGAAAGGTACATCGAGGGGCACCTGCGCACCGAGCTTTTGATCAATCCCAACCTTTTGCAGGATGGGCGGAAGTTTGGAATTAGGGTTCACGCCGGCGGCCTGAGAAACTGGACCAAGGGCCTGGCCGAAAAGGAACGGGCAAGAGAGCATGAAGGCGACGGCGAGTAAGGAAATGGGTCTGGTCAGCCGCAAACGTGGCGGAAAATACATCCTGGTTTGTCTCCCCCCTTGATATATGTGCTCCCCATACAGGGCCGCGACAAAATAATAGACAAATAATCGTATCACGATATATCACAGCATGCAGGCGCAGCTTGCACGAAGCAGCTGTGCCACATGAAAGGACGATTTCGAATCAGCGCCAATCATTCGGTGATCAGGAAGGCGTCTTGAGAATCATGTAGCCGCCGGTGAGACCAAAGATGACGTCGGGCGCCCATGCGGCGATGAGCGGAGGCAACTGGTTGACGTTGCCCATGGCTTCGAAAAGGCTCGAAGTGACCCAGTAGACCAAGGCAATGATTAGAGCGGTGGCAACGCCGCTGAGTGCGCCTTTGCGTCCCATGGAGAGCGCAAACGGGACTGCGAGCACGGCCATTACGAGCGTGATGAGCGGGAAGGCAAGCTTCTTCTGCAAGGCGACTTTGAGACGCACCACGTCAAAACCGCTCTGCTGGAGATCGCGGATGTAGTTGCTCAGCTCTTCGTAACTCATCTCCTGCGACTGGCGGACTTCCTTCTTGAAGTAATTGGGCTCTTCGTTGAGTTCAGCGAAAGTATCCACTTCAAAGGGCTGGTACTGGGTAACGGTGTCGCCGTTGAAGGTGCGTTCCCAGCCGTTCTCAAAGACCCACTTCTGCAGGCTGTCTGACCAGTGTGCACGGGAAGCGTAAATACGCTTGGCAATCTGGAAGGTGTGAGGATCCAGTTCAAAGGACGAGATGTTGCCGAAGACGTTGCGGTCAGGCTCGTAGAACTCGTAGTAGTAAATCTTGCGGTTGGGCTCGGCTGATCCGTGCTTCTTTGCGGTCTGGCCGAAGATCCACTTGCGATCAGGCCGCGAATAGGTTTGCGCAGGGCGGCCCTTGATGAGGTTCTTGAGCGTCTCCACGCGCTTGTTGGCATAAGGAACGTACCACTGGTCCAGCAGGAAAAGCCCTCCGGCAATCCCGGTAGAGATGACCAGGATGGGGACGATAGTGCGGTAGATGCTGATGCCAGTCGCCTTCATGGCCGTGATTTCGTTCGACTTTTGCATGATGCCGAAGGTCACGAGGACGCCCAGCAGCACACTGAGGGGAGTGACCAGGTAGAGCAGTGAAGGCACGTAGTTGAGCAGGTATTCGCCCACGGTGAGCATGTGGATTTTGTTGTGAACGATGTCACTGATGAGCTCAAAAAAGGTAAAGACGATGGTGAGGACCAGAAAGCTGGCCAGGATCAGCACCAGATTGGTGACGAAGGCGCGGAGCACGTAGTCGTCAAGGATGAGAGGGAAGCGAGTGCTGAAGCGGCGCTTGCGGGATCCGTTCAGGCGCGCGCCAACGGCTGTTTCCTCTTCGTGCTGCCTGGTGATTGAGGTGATCAGGTTCTTGAAGCGAATGCTAAGGGCCTGGCCCAGACCGATTTCAACGGGGAGCTTGTCTGTACGCCAGAGAAGCGCGACGCCGACAAGAGCGAAGATGATGTTGGCCATCCAGACGCCGAGCAAGGCGGGCAATTTGGCATTGCGGGCCAGTGACAGCCCGGTGCCGTATAGGAAGTAGTAGATGAAGACCAGAACAATGGTGAGAACAAATCCTGCGCCTTTGCCGCCTTTGCGAGCGGAAAGCCCGAGCGGAATGCCGATGAGCACCAGCACGAGGCACGCCGTGGGCAATGCGAGACGCCGGTTGAATTCAACCCAATAGAGGCGCGCCTGTTCCTTGTTGGGATTGAAGCGCTCACGCAGAAGCTCTCCGGTGCTCATCTGCGACGCAGGAACAATTTCCTGTGCTGCTTTGGCCGCGGGCGGAAGAGTAAGGGAGGTGTCAATCTCGTTGAAAGTCTGAATGGTGTACTGGTCAGGACTGCGAACGTTACTGTTGTGCTCTTCGCCGTTCATGAGGTGAAGACGGATGGTATTGGCACCTCCGCTGCTGACCACGGCTTCTTTGGCGATGGTGATCTTGGGCGCGCCGGGCGTAGTGATGTCGGCCAGGAAAACGTTCTTCCATACGGCGGCGCCGCCGGAACCGGTGGATACGTCTTCAACGTAGAGGACGTAGCCCTTGAATTCTTCATAGAAGACGCGGGGCTGCACCTCAAATGAGATTTGCGAAGAAGCCATGCTCTTTTGCAGTTCTGTAAGAGCGGCAGCCGAGCGGGGAGCAACAACTGTGGTGTTGAAAAGAGCGATGATCCAGGCAGCGAAACCAAAGATGGAAACGATTTTTAAAAACGTCCGGACGCTCACACCGGAAGCGCGCATGGCGGTGATTTCACTATCGGCAGCCATGCGGCTCAGACCAATGAGGATGCCAACCAGCACTCCCATAGGGATGGTAACGGTTAGTGCCGTGGGCATGATGAGGAAAAAAATCTCCGCTACGCTGGGAACAGGCGCGCTGTTGCGTACCACCAGTTCCAGCAGGCGGCCCACGTCACGCATGAAGATGACAAAAGTAAAGACAGAAGCCCCGATGAGCCCGTGCGAGAGCACTTCTTTCAGGATATATCGGGTAAAAATACGCACGATTTCGGGTAAAAGCTCCTGGTTTGATCTGGATGATTAGAGTCTAGCAGAAGCTTCAATGTGTTATTAATGGATACCGGGTATGCCCAGAATCCGTCTTATTTTCCTATGGCACATGCACCAGCCGTATTACAAAAACCTGATCACGGGAGAATATCGCCTGCCGTGGGTCCGGCTGCATGCGCTCAAAGATTACTTCGGAATGGTAAAGCTGCTGGACGAATTTCCCGGTGTGCACCAGACATTCAATCTGGTGCCGTCCCTGGTGGCTCAACTTCAGGACTATGTCTCTGGCACGGCGCGCGATCCGTTTCTTGAAATCGCGTCTCGCCCCGCATCTGAGCTGGATTTTGCCGAGAAGCTGTTCGCCATTCAATACCTTTTCCAGGCCAATCTGGACAAAATGATTGGGCGCTACCCGCGATATCGCGAACTGTGGCAGAAGTTCCGCTCCCGGCCGGAAGAAGCGGCGCGATTGGTGCCGCAGCTTTCTATCGGCGACATCACTGACTTACAGGTTCTTTCCCAGATTGCCTGGATGGATGAATTCTTTTTGGAAGATCCGGATATCGCCGAGCTGATCAGCAAAGGCAGGAACTACAGTTGGGACGATCTGCAACTGGTCATAAAAAAGCAACGCGAATTCCTGGGCAAAGTGCTGCCGGCATATGCCTCGGCGGCGCAACGGGGACTGATTGAGATTTCCACCTCGCCTTACTATCACCCCATTCTGCCGCTCCTATGCGATACAGATACAGGTGCAATCTCGCACACTGGTTTGCCGCTTCCAGAGAAACGCTTTCATCATCCGGAAGATGCGCGCGAGCAGATTGTGCGCGGCATGGACCTGCATGAGCAGGTTTTCGGGTTGCGACCGAAGGGCATGTGGCCTTCAGAGGGCAGCGTTTCTGATGAAGTCCTCAAGCTGGCCCACGAAGCCGGATTGCATTGGGTTGCCACTGATGAAGGCGTCCTGGGCCGGAGCATCGGATTTTTATTCGAGCGCGATGGCCGCGGCAAGCTACTCCCGCGAGCGGCGGAGAAGCTGTACCAGGTCTACCGGTGGGAGCAGGGCGATGCCACAATGAACCTGCTATTCCGCAACCATTCTCTTTCTGATCTGATCGGGTTTGTCTATTCGGGAGTGCCAGCGGAAGAAGCAACGCAGGATTTTGTTGGTCGTATCAAGGATTCTGCGAAGCCGATTCTGGATAAAGGCAAAGACGCTGTTGTCTCCGTCATTCTTGATGGCGAGAATGCATGGGAGACTTATCCTCAGTCGGGACGCGAGTTCCTGCGCATTTTGTATGACCGAATCCAGAGCGATCCTGTTTTTGAGGCGCTCACTGCGTCAGAGGCGCTGGAACGCGACGAATCGCGCGCTCCGCTGGATTCGATCTTTCCCGGATCATGGATCAATGCAAATTTCGATGTGTGGATCGGGGCGCCGGAAGACAATCGGTCCTGGGACTATCTTAGTGACGCGCGCGATTTTTATTCTCGCCAGGCGGAAAAGGCTCCGGAGCCGCAGCGCAAGCTGGCATATGAAGAGCTCCTTATCGCGGAAGGGAGCGACTGGAACTGGTGGTACGGTCCAGAACACCATTCAGACAATGATCCAGATTTTGACGACCTTTACCGTAAACATCTTTCCAATGTGTATCACGCGCTGGGAGCGGCGCCTCCGGATGAGTTGGCCCAACCCATCGCGGGGATGCGTGGCAAGCCGCAGTTCATTCCGCAAACCGCGTACATTCATCCACGCGTGGATGGAAAGGATCTCGGCTATTTTGACTGGCTGGGAGCGGCAACACACGCGGCCGACCGGCATTCCGCGTCGATGCACGGCAAACTTGTGTTGCTGGATACAGGCTATGTGGGTGTGGATGAAGAGAGTCTTTATTGCCGGCTGGATTTCATGCAGCCGCCGAGTGAATGGTCACACACGGGTTGCACACTTTCGGTGGTCGTGGAAACCGTAGCGGCCGATGGCAGACCGGATCTGGCATATCGGCTTCAGGCTGTGATCCTGAAAGGTGAGTTAGGCAGCGTTACTTTCGGCGAGAGCGGCGAGACGACGCTGCAGGAATACAACGTTGCAGTGGCGCTGGATTCAATTTTCGAATGCAGGATTCCGCTTGATCTTCTAGCCGCGGGGCTGGGGACCACTCTGCGTGTACGTTTTTCTCTATGGCGCGATCGTCTGCCGCTCGACGCACTGCCTCAGGAGGGAGCGATTGAGGTAAAGGTGGTTCCTGAGATGGAGCTGAGTTCTTTGCCATACGCAAAGCCGTAGCGGACATTACCTGCGGTCTTCCGGGATGCAAAAAGTAAATGAGCCGGGTCCGAGGCCGAGCACGCGCCGAGTGCCGCTGCTGCAGGAGCACCCACGCCACCGGCTGAGGCGGCACCGTTGAGCGATTTGTCGCGAAGCGACCAAAAAATGAGGAGGCCCGCCGAAGCGGGCCTCCCGTTGGTTTATAAGGAGTTAGTTGTTGTCTACCCTGGTGGCGGTCATGGTGTAATTGGTTCCATCAAAGAACACCAGGCCACGAACACGGACAGTCGCGCCGTTTGCAGGCGTCACTTTCAGGTTTGCGCCGCTGGCAACTGTCACAGCAACCGTGGCTGCTCCAGCCTGTTGCGCGAACGCTGAAGTAGTGCTCGGCGTAAGGGTGAAGGTGCTGCCGGCGACGTTGGAGACCGTTCCAATCAGGGCCTGCTCGCGGAGTTTCACTTTGCGGGCCACAATCGGACTTGCCTGGCCATCGGCATCGGCTTCAACGCGCTGGCCTTTGCCAATGTGGGTAGCGTCAAATGTTCCAGTCACGCCCAGCTTGTCAGCGCGGACGCTGTACACGGTCTGAGCATTAACTGTGATTTGAACTGTGGTTGGCGCCGCCGTGCTGGTGGAATCCACCTGGTGCACGATGGTGATTGTGGTCAATGGATTGTCGAGGTTCTGGATCAGGCCTTCGGCTTCTTCACCTTCGCCCTGCCCGCCTTCACGCTCCACCTTGGTGGCCAGCTTAGTGCCATCAGATTGAGTCGTCGCGTCCACTTCCACAACATCGCCGACTTTCAGATCGCTCAATTGAGTGAGCCCGTCTTTGAATCTGGTATTCGCGTCCGTGGTGAAGTCAATGCTCGCACCCGCGGTGGTCTGGATGGTGAATTTGGGAGCGTTGATAGCGGTGACGCTGCCATGGACATCGTCTTCCTCGCCATTGTCCTCGTCCTCTCCACCGGCATTTGCGGCCACGCTGGTCGCCGTCATGTTGAAGGTTGGATTCAGCGTTGCACTGGTTCCGTTAATGGTGAGCGAACTTGCCAGATCCAGATCAAGATTCAAGAAGCTCGCTGTGTTGCTGATGGTGACTGATTGGTTGACATTGGCTGTGCCCGAGGTGGGGGAGACAGTCAGTTTTGTGGGTACGCCGCCGTTTAACGCGACGATTTCAGGATTCGACCATGTGATGCTGGCGGCTGAGTAAGTCCCGGCAGGAACTTTTGCCAGCGACACCGGCTCCAGGCTTCCGGCTGAGTGTGAGAATTCAAATTCCACTGGGTGAGCCAGCAGATTGGCAGTATTTGCCGTTCCGCTTGCGCCTGTCAGCGTGATGGAGCTGACGGTGAGTTCAAATTTCGCGACCTGGTCATTGGTGGCGTCGCCAAATTGTACGGTGGTGCTGGTTCCGGTAAGCTGAACCTGATTATTGCCTCCACCTCCGCAACCTGCGACCGTAAGAGCAAGAGCAAACACAATACTGAAAAGTGTTACAAAAAGAACCCGTTTCATTGGGCCTCCAAGAAATTAATCTGTACAAAGGAAATTCAAAATCGGAAGTGGCACGTTGGGATTAGGGTACTACTTAGCCCGGTGAATTGGGTGAAAATCTTAAATAATTTTCTCTAATCTATAGTTCGTTGGTACATGTCCGTGAGCAAACAAAACGATGCACTCAGGCGACTTGCGTCACACCAGGCTGAAGCCGGAGTTTTGGCCAGAGAACCGCAACGCAAGTACTAGCACTATTTCGAAGCCAAGCTTGCGCCTTGGGGCATGGCCTTTGAATGCACTGATAAAAGAAGGCGGGCTAGATAAGGATCACGATGGGCTGGAAGCAAGTTGCGCTTGCGGAAGTTCCATGCCGGTTGGGCGTAAGGGAAGAAGGGCCAGACTCAGATAGAAGTTGTCTTCTTTCAGCATCAGGTCGCGATCCAGGAATTCCCGCAGGGTTGCTTTTGCTTCTGCTATTACCGCCGGATTCTGCGAGTCGTGACCGAGCACGGCTTGAATCAATGACGATTCCGAGTGCACGGCGTCTGCGGCCACATAGAGATCGCGAGCGAATCCTTCGTATCTATAGTCAGCCTCTGGATAGCCATGCCTGCGATCATGAATGGTAAGTAATGAAGGCGTGACTTCAGCAAAAAGGCTGCTGCTTTCATGTACACGTTTCCAATCGCCCACGCTGCTCCACATGATGCTGGTTTCGCGGGCGGTTTCCAGAGTGGTCGGTGGATCGCAATCCAGGAAATACGCGATCTTTTGCAGCGAGTCTTCCTCAAATGGATAGCACAGCCTCTGTCCCGGTGAGCTTCTCAAATTGACAATGCCGTATTTGTCAGGATTGCTGAACATCGGACTGAAGCGGTCCAAACGGAAGCGGGTGACCACCAGTGGAGGCTGCAGATGCGGGATTCGCGCGATCCATTCCGTAATCTGACGGTAGTCTTCCGGAGTCTCTCCCGGAAATCCGCAGATGATGTTCCATGAAAGATCGAATCCCATCTCGCGCGACCAGCGCAGAAGCTGAACGTTCTGGATGCCTTTTACACCTTTGTCCATCAGAGACAGGACGTGGGAACTCAGGCTCTCAATTCCGGGCTGAAATTCCTTGCTGCCGATCCGCCGGAATGCCCATAGCTGGCTCTTCTTGAGATTGGCTTTGGTTTCATAGAAAAGTTGAAGCTGGATTCCCTCAGCCTCAAGGCGGGGAAACAGCTCGCTGAAATACCGCATATCAACAATGTTGTCGGTATTGAAAATGTCGCTGTTGCCGTAAGCCGACAAAAGATGCTTGATTTCCTGATAAGCGCGCTCCGGCGTCTTGCTGCGATACGTCATCCCCATGCCATTCAAACCACAGAACGTGCAGTGATGTTTTTGTCCCCACCAGCAGCCGCGGGAAGTTTCCATGGTGACCTCGGTCACAACCTGCGAGCGAACGCTGGAGGCATCAAAGTCGCGGAAGAAATCAGTGTGATCCGGGTAGGGCAGCTCATTCAAGTTGCTGACAAAGCTCTGCGGCGCCGAAGCCACCACAGTCTTCCCGTTCTCCCGGAAAGTCACACCACCCAAATCATGGAATGACTGTCTGTTCCGGATCCTGCGCACCAGTTCGGGAAACACGTGATCTGCTTCGCCGGAGCAAACGATATCAAGGAAAGGAAATTGTCGATGCAACTCAATACCCATTTCGCCTTCAAAGTTTGACCCGCCGCAAACAATAGTAATTTCCGGCGACCTGCGTTTCAGTTCCTGGGCCATGGCCAGCGTGGCCACATTCTGTTGGAAGGTGGAAGTGAGGCCAACAATGTCATATTGCTCCAGATCAATCTGATTGGCGCATTCCTGTATGAAGAGCGGAGTCAGGTTCCGCGCACGCTCCATCTGCCGCAGTAGTTCTGGTGGATAAGGACGGATATAGCCGGCGACAGATTCAGTGAAATCAGAAAAAGGACGGATTTCCTCGCCGTAAAGAGCAGGTGTGAAGATGAATTCGCCGGGCATCTGGTGCGCCGGGGAATTCTCAGCAATGCGTTCGTAGACAGCCGCTCCAATGATTTCGGCAAAACGGAAGTTGAAGTAACGGACGTCGCATTGCATGCCTAACGCATTCAGCTCCGCCTTCAGCAGCGCCACACCCAGATGAGGGCGGCGCAACGTGAGAAAAGGCATGATCAGGAGCAGGACGCGTTTTTCGGTCATATCTGAAGACACCACAGGGAACGAAGCTGCATCAGTCTCGTTCGAGTTTATGTTGTCAAATTCTCACCTGCGGGCCGGACGCAAGCTTCCGACCCGCACAAGAATTTCTGTCTAGCTGCCCTTCTTGGGAGGCTTGCTGCTGACTGCGTCGTGCCGGATTTCAGCCACCACTTCCACAATAGGCCGTGCCATCGGCTTGGGCAGCGGTTCCCGGACTTGCTCATTGCTGACTGCATCCCGCTGGATCTCGCCCACGACCTCTACAATCGGGCGGGCGATTGGTTTCGGCAGCGGCTGGCGAACCGGTTCTTTGCTTGCCGCGTCCTGGCGAATCTCAGCCACAACCTCGACAATGGGCCGTGCCACCGGCTTGGGCAGCGGCTCACGAATCTGTTCTGTTTTAGCCGCATCCCGCTGGATTTCAGCCACCACTTCCACAATGGGCCGAGCTACTGGCTTGGGCAGCGGCTCACGAATCGGTTCTGTCTTAGCTGCATCCTGCCTGATTTCAGCAACCACTTCTACGATGGGACGCGCTACCGGCTTGGGCAGCGGCTGACGAACAGGTTCCGTGCTCGCTGTTTCCTTGGTGACATCTGGAACCACCTCCACAATAGGACGAGAGGTCGGCTTGGGCAGCTGCTGACGGACCGGCTCCGTGCTTGCTGCATCCTGCCTGATTTCAGCAACCACTTCTACGATGGGACGCGCTACCGGCTTGGGCAGCGGCTGACGAACCTGTTCTTCGCTTCGACGGTCGGGGGCTTCCACCGCCGTTGCATTCCTGGCTTCAGTTTCCACGATCTCCGGAGCCATTTGCGGCCGTTTTGTATCGCTCATTGAAATCTCCTTGCGGAAGTTTGTTTTTATACGGCGGTGGACTGCACAGCGTCCACGGTTGATCTCCGGGCCGCCCCGGAGTTTGGGAAAGATGTAAAGCGCTCAAGCACGCAAGAC
>DASUBD010000404.1:0-3938 GCA_035763445.1 Candidatus Angelobacter sp. | reverse complement strand
GGCGCAGCCGCAATGGCTTCCACGATCTCAGGCGGCAGACCGAAACGAACGTTCTCCGGCATCACCTCAACCTCGCGTATGTTGGTGAAGCCTTTCTCCTTCAGAAATTCCATTGCCTGCTCGACCAGGACCTCAGGCGCTGACGCGCCGGCGGTGAGAGCCACGGTGTTCACTCCGGCAAGCCATTCCGCTTTCACGTCAGAAGCCTTATCAATGAGGTACGAAGGCGTGCCCAGGTTGGTGGACACTTCCACCAGACGATTGGAGTTGGAACTGTTCTCAGAGCCCACCACGAGCAGCAGGTCAGCCTGATGGGCAACGTCTTTCACTGCTGTCTGGCGGTTCTGAGTGGCATAACAGATATCCTGCGCGTGCGGACCTTCAATGAGAGGAAACTTTTTGCGCAACGCTTCAATCACGTCTTTTGTTTCGTCGAGGCTGAGCGTGGTCTGCGTGATGTAGGCGACGCGAGTAGGATCGGGAACCTGCAGGCTCTCGACTTCGGAAGCGCTGCCGACGACTTGCGTCACGTCAGGCGCTTCGCCCAGAGTACCAACAACCTCATCATGATCATGGTGACCGATCAGGATGATGCTGTAGCCGCCCTTGGCGTACTTCACGGCCTCAACATGGACCTTGGTGACGAGCGGGCAGGTGGCATCAATGACTTTCAAATTACGCAATTTACTCGCCTCGCGGACGCTGGGCGCGACGCCATGGGCAGAGTAGATCAGGCGCTGACCGTCAGGCACTTCATAGACCTCGTCCACAAAGATTGCGCCCTTTTGTTTTAAGTCTTCCACTACATAGCGGTTGTGGACAATCTCCTTGCGAACGTATATGGGCGGACCAAAAGCGTCCAGGGCAATGCGCACAATGTCGATGGCGCGAACCACGCCCGCGCAGAATCCCCGGGGCTTCAAAAGCAACAAGGTCTTAGTTTGGTCGGTCATTTTGTGATCTGATGATTATATCCTTTTAGACACTCTTCCCATCATCTAGGTTATCCATTCCGGTAAATTCAGGCGAATGCAACCCATTGAAAGCGTGGTATTTGCAGCGACATGCAAGGATTGTGGGGCGAATGGCAAAGGGCCTGGTTGGGGGCTGTATTTTTCTGGTCCCAGAGACGAGGCCTGGCACTGCAATCCATGTTTCGAAGAAGCACAACTGGCCGGTGGAATGGCGTCAAAGCAAATAAAGCCTTAGCGCGCCGGAAGGGTCGAAATTGACGTAACTAGTTGATTTCAAAACCGTAGTATCACAACTAAAGGCCCCATTCGAAATATAGGAGAAATGTTACTTTCGGAACGTGACGCTGGACGCTGCCCTTAGGGTATATGGCTTAGGCGCGAGGCTGCACCAATAATGTCAATGGACGCGGATCAGGTTGTTCACCGGTTTGAGTTTATCCGCATGCGGTGAAGAATGAACGCGTCGATTCCATGCCCCGAAGACAGCAAAATTGGGGCGAGAAGGATGGTTCTCCACCATGCTTGATCCAGGATTGTTGGCAGAGATTGCGCTCTTTCTTGGCTTGATTTCAGAAGGACCTAAGGCAGACAGCTCAGTACCAGCGCCGATACCCCCCAGGCCGGGCGGGAACATAGAATAGCGTAAACTAAGCGTCTCAATGAAGGATTTTGCGTCAACCGTATATATTCTGTGGGCCACCAGCCTGGTGTTCCACGGCGTTGCGTGCTGGTTTGTCGTAAAGAAAAATTATTTCACGCAATGGAAAGCGTTTGGCTATTACCTGTTCTTTGTTGGGGCGAATTCTGCAGTGATGCTGCCGATGGCGTTCTTGGCCAACAGCAAGGTGTACGCTCTTACATACGACATCGGCGATTTTATTGAAGCGCTTCTGGTCAGCCTGGTAGTGCTGGAAATTCTGGTCCATGTTCTGGAACCATTTGAGAGCCTGCCAGGCCGAACCGTAGCCCGGTTCTGTTTTTGGGCGGTGCTGGGAATTTCTACGGCAGTCGTTCTGTCCGTGGTGATTCCGCACAGTTCCCACGATTCCTCACCCACTTTATTGTTCGATCTGCCGCTGACCCTGGAACGCACAATCTTCCTGGCTGATGCCGCCATCCTCTGGATCATCCTGTTGCAGGCAAAAGCCCTGGGGATCACGTGGAAATCATCCGTAGCGGAAATTGCCATTGGGTTTGTGCTGTATCTTACGGTGCAATCAACTTCACGGTTTGTGATGGCAGTCTATGATGTGCCCGTGGCGCGCAACATCGCCAATGAAGTGGCGCAGTTCTCGTACCTGATCGCGCTGGGCAGTTGGATCTGGACCATGACCCATCGAGACCCGCTGCCGCCGCATCCAGCCGCAGAATCGCTGGAGAAAATGCAGGAACTGGCGAAGCAGGATTATGATGCGGTGCCGAAAGAGCGGATCTTCGCGGCCGTGGGCATCAGGATCAACAAAGCTGCTGAAGAAGCCGAGGACGCAGAGGCTGGTTCGACTTCGGTCCCATCAGAAGAAGCTGTGCTCCGCTAAAGCAGCGTAGCGACCCTTCCTTTCTTTTCCCGCCTCAGGGCAGCAAGCCTCTTGTTTATCTCATGTTTAGGCTGCGAAGAATTCTCTGATCGTTGCCCAGTATTTCTGGACGACGTACTCCGTTTTGACATGTCCTCCGCGGCGCAATGAGTGAAGCCTGATCCCGGTTCGTTCAGCAAACGTCTTTACCATGCCGTAGGGGATATAAGGATCGTCCAGCGCATGGAACATCATGATCTTGGCAGGCGTGAGTTCGCCGATGCGGTGTGCCGGGTTGAAGAATGTTCCCCTGCGAAGTTTGTTCCAGTTCCTGTCACTCAAACGATAGCCGGAACCAAAGGCTGCACGGATGTAGGCAGCATAGTTGGGATTGGAAGTCTCACGTTTTTCCTCTTCAGCAAGAACAGACCAGTCAACCACAGGGCAATTGGCCACAACCTTTTTCACGCGGCGGTCGAGTGATGCGAGCAGGGCTGCGGCTCCGCCGAAGCTTCCTCCAATCACGAAAATTTCATCCGGCTTGAGGCGGTATTGTTTGCCGAATGCCAGTTCAGTAACTCCTTTGGGCAACTCGCCAATTACATCAACGATATCTTCGTCCGGTGAGTGTTGCAGGAATTGGCCTCCGCTTTCCCAGGAGCCGCGATACCGAGGATAGAAAACCCAATAGCCCTTGTCAGCCAGGAACGCAGCCAGAGCCTGCTTTCTGGGAACGGAGGGCATACCGTCGCACAGAATAATGACCTTTTGTTTTTTGGATGAGCGGGAAGGCGGAAGAAATTCCGCAACAATATCCTTTTTGAATCTGGTTCGAAACATAGATTCTGTAGCGAAATTTTACATAGAAGTTCAGAAAAGGTCCTTTGGGCGCCGAATAATGTGAACGTTCCCGATTATGGCTTTACCGGGTCCTGCACCCGGCCTTTCCATTCACCGCCTTTGCCGGTCCAGAATTTAAACGCCGAATGCACGGTGGCGCCCATATAGAAGAGAGCAATGGCGGGGAGAAGCAAAGTCCAGAGCGGATTGAGCCCATAAAGCTTGACGGTTGGCCAGAAGCACATTGCCATCAGCAGCCAGGTTGCTGCACCGAGCAAAGCTGGAACCAGATGTTGACTCAGCAGCAGGGCCGGAGGGGCGAGATAGGTGATGGCCAGTCCGAGAATGGCAACAAGCAGAAGCAGGGCGGAGTGTTGCAGCTGATTGAATGCTGCGCGCGAGATCATCCGCCCGATAGCCGGGAAAGAAGTGTAAGGCCGAACACTGTGAGTGTCTGGAGCCAGGCCGAGCCACACTCTTCCGCCACTGCGCTTGACGCGAGCTGCCAGAGCACAGTCATCGATAATTTCATGACGAATGGCAGCGATGCCGCCGGCTTTGCGCAATGCGTCCGGACGGATGAGGATACATCCGCCCGCTGCTCCTGCGA
>DASUBD010000403.1:0-3518 GCA_035763445.1 Candidatus Angelobacter sp. | reverse complement strand
AGACGCTTACTACAACCAGCACAAGGACGAGTTTATAAGCGCAACTCTGCGCCGCTTGTATATCCCCAAGGCAGACGCTGCCAAGCCCAAGGCCACGGACGCGGAAAAAGCAGACTTCGCCAAAAAAGCTACGGAGATCGGCAACCGGATGCAGGAGCGCGCCCAGAAAGGCGAGGACATGGACACACTGGAGAAGGACGCGTACAGCAAGCTCGGCCTCTCCACCACGCCTCCGAGTACGCAAATAGGCCCGGTGCGCAAAGGAGCCCTGCCACCGGCCACGGACAAGGCGATCTTTGATTTGCAACAGGGCGGCGTATACAAAGATGACCAGCCTACCGCAGTCATTATTTATAAAGTGGAAAAAAAGGAAACGCAGCCAATGGACAAGGTGAAGGACGAAATTGTCCGTACCCTGCACCGGCAGAAGATGGAAGCGGCGATCAAAGGCATCACCTCATCTGTGAAGGCTGACTACAACGATACTTACTTTGGTCCGGCGACGCCGGCAACTCCGCCCGGAGAGAAAAGGTAAAGCTTTACTGCGGCCCCACCTGCTCAGGTGATCGCCCGAGCGGAACGGGCCGCAGTTGCCGCCTCATCAGAGAGCGCTTCCAATCCCGGCCGGCGAAGGCGTCCACCAGACACACACCTTAGTTTCGGCGTCCTCTCTTTGTGCTACGATGACTTGCCTCACCCGCTTCCATATCATTTTGAAAAAGAGCCGCACACCCGACACATGGCAGGCAAACCGACAGTTCTGATCACCGGCATCGCAGGAAATCTCGGCCTGCGTCTGCTTGAGAACCTGGATGAGTTCCAGGTCATTGGCGCTGATATACGCGAGCCGGCAAATGCAAGCGCCATGTTTCGCTTTGAAAAAATTGACCTGGGAGAGGAGCGGTCCTGCGACCAGCTGCTTGACCTGATGCGCGCCTACCGGCCGGAAGCAGTTGTGCATCTCGCCTTCATCCTGGATCCGCTGCGCAGCGGCGTACTCAGTCCGCGGCAGATGTGGATGGTGAACGTTGCCGGAACCAGCCGCGTAATTGAGGCTATCGCGGAACATAACCGCATGATTGGCGGCATTGATAAGTTCATCTTCCCCAGCAGCGCCATGGTATACGGGCCGGAGCTGGACAAAACGGTCACGGAAGACGCACCACTCAACGCTCAAAGCCTTCCTTACGCGCTGCAACAGCAGGAAGCCGATGAAACTGTGCAGGCACGCGCCAAGGGCCTCCGCAAATGCAAGACCTACATTCTGCGGTCACATGTGTACGCGGGAGCAAGTGTCCAGAACTACCAACTGGGTGTGCTGCGCGGAGTGCCCGGCGGCAAGGGCCGTTTAGCGGAACGGCTGCGGCGTAAGGGATCGAGATTGCCGCTCTGGCTTCCCTCTCGCGGCAATTATCTGGAACATCGTTTTCAGTTTGTGCATGTGGATGATATGGCGCGGCTCATCGCCAATATCTTGACGCGAAAGCAGGCTGACCCGGCTCTCACCATTCTGAACGTGGCTGGGCGTGGAGATTCCCTCTCTCTCCGTCGCTGCATAGAGATTGCCAACATAGAGATCAAACATGTACCGGGCCGCGCCATCTGCCGCAAGGCACTGAAGCTGCTTTGGGATTTGGGCGTGTCAGATATTCCTCCGGAAGCGCTGCCTTATCTGTTGGGCTCCAGCACCATGGATACGGCCAAGCTGCGCGTCTTCCTGGGAGAGCACTATCGGTCCGTGATCCAGTCCACCTGTGAAGAGGCTCTGATGGAAAGCTTGCGTGAGAACGTTCAGCAATTTGCCGCGACCACCCGCATTTAAGCGAACCAGGATTAATATTGCTTTCGGCAACATTGCGCAGCTAAACTTGCCCCGCAATTAGCCTCGCGGGACGAAAGTACACTGTAAGAGCCCGCTATGCAGAAGCTCATGTTCCCGTCATCCGCTCGCGCCGCTCACGGCACCAATCCGCATGGGATTTTTCCGTCACTTTGCGGCAAGCTGCTGCTCTTAACCTTGATTTGCTCTCTTTCTGCATGGGCGCAGAAAAATGAAGAGTCCGTGAAGCCGGACGGCGCTTCACCACTCAAAGTCTCTGGAACAGTAACAAGCGTGCGGGTTGTGGAAGACGAGAATGCAGTCAAGGTCCGCCTGGCGGTGAACTTGGTGGCCGAGAATAGCGGCCAGGAAAACCTGATCCTGCTGCGCCGGGCGCCCGTAGCCAACACCGAGTATCTTTTCACTTCGCCGACTGGGGGCCAGCCGCTCTGGGTGCTACCTCTCGTAGCCGCTCCGGCGAACGGTGTTCAGAATCACAAGCCAGAAAGTTTGAAGGCTGACCTCGACCAAAAAGAACCGCCTGAGGATTACACCATTACCCTGAATCCCGGAGACACCATTGGCTGGGACATCCCACTGGAACTGCAGTTTATGAAAAAGGTTGAGCCGCGCGAAATACAGGTAGGAACGCCGCCACGTCCGGTGTGGGACGTAATCACCAAGTCATGCCCGTGCTGGCTCAAGCTGGATTTGGATCTCTGGCCGATGAGTATTGGACCAAAATCAGAAACGGGCGATCCGGTGCTGGCGCGCAAGCTCTCCACTCGTTGGAAGAAGAAAGGCACATTGATCTACGCCGAGCAGCGTACCGAAGGGATCGCGTTGAAGCTCCAGCCGGGAACACGATAACTCTGTTTCTTTCCCCGCCAAAAACCATCTGGGCCATTCAGGCCTTTAAGATGTTTCCATGGTCCACCAAGAGCAGATTTCACTTCACACCAAAGGCCATGCTGACATGCATGACATCACGGGCAATGTGGCTGCCATCATTGTCAACTCAGGAGTACGCACAGGGACAGCGCACATCTTCAATGTTGGCAGCACGGCGGCAATAGGGACGATTGAGTTTGAGCCAGGACTGCAGCAGGACTTGCCGCAGCTTCTGGACAAGCTGATTCCGCCGAGCCGCAGCTACGGCCATGAACTGGCCTGGCATGATGGCAATGGTCACTCGCACTTGCAGGCGACCATGGTTGGGCCATCTCTTACTATTCCAATTTCCGGGGGCAAGCCGGTGCTTGGGACGTGGCAGCAAATATTCCATCTGGAATGCGATGTTCGCGGGCGTCAGCGTACAGTGGTGATTACGGTTTCCGGAGAGTAGCGGCCCGGCGCAAATGCTTCAGGCATGCATCCGCGCCCGTCTACCTGATCATGTGCACCTCACCAGCCGCTCTGCTGGGAGGTAAAGCGGCAACAACACCCGAAAAAACGGTCATTCAGGGCACCCTGCCAATCGTGATGGCATCCCACCAGTTATCTCTTAGATCGCAAGACTTCAAAACAATTTAAGGAAGGACTGATCATGGCAGAAGCTGTACGCATTCGTTCCAGGAATGCCGCGCGCACCCGCTCACGATTGCCAGCCGAGGCACCACGCTGGGCTGCGCTGGCAGCAGGGAGCGCGCTCGCAATCATTGGTCTTACCCGTCGTTCAAAAGCAGGGTTCGCGCTGGCG
>DASUBD010000402.1:0-8137 GCA_035763445.1 Candidatus Angelobacter sp. | reverse complement strand
ATGCAGAAATATCATTTGGGCACTGTGCTTCTTACGGTGAGAGTGGATGGCCCGTTTCTGTTCAAAAACGCTCCGCTGGAAGCTGCCATGATGGCCAACCAGTTGCAGCGTGATTCCAAGCTGCCTTTGCTGATCTCCGCTGATTTCGAGCGCGGGCTGGCCATGCGCATGAACGAAGTGCCGGTTTTTCCTGATGCCATGGCTTTCGCGGCAACCGGCAACCCGACCAACGCGGAACGTTTCGGCGCGATTGTGGCGGAAGAGTCGCGCGCCGTGGGCATCAACTGGGATTACTACCCAATTGCAGACGTGAATATCAATCCGCAGAACCCCATCATCAACACCCGGTCATACGGGGAAGATCCCGCAACGGTGGGACAGTTTGCCGCTGCGTTTATTCGCGGCGCGCGTTCTCATGGCATGCTCACAACGGCAAAGCATTTTCCCGGCCATGGCGATACCGGAACGGATTCACACCTCAACGTACCTCTCGTGACGGCTGACCTGGCCCGGTTGCAAAGCGTGGAGCTGCCGCCCTTCAAGCAGGCAATTGCCGCGGGCACAGATGCGGTGATGGTGGCCCACGTGAGCGTCCCGGCACTGGAGCCGGATACGAACAAAGTGGCAACCACATCAGACAAGGTGGTGAATGGGCTGCTGCGAAATCAACTCGAGTTTCATGGAGTTGTGGTCACTGACGCCATGGACATGCAGGGACTCACCAATCTTTATCCTCCCAGCGCAGGCAATCCCGCGGGACGAGCGGCTGTGGATGCGATCAAGGCAGGAGACGATTTTCTTCTGCTGCCAAGTGACCTTGATGGCGCTTTCCGCGGCGTGATCGATGCCGTGCACAGCGGCGAGATTCCGGAATCTCGCATTGATGAATCGGTCCGCCGGATTCTAGAGATGAAAGCTTCCGTGGGCCTGGACAAGGCGCGGCTTGTTGATATTGAGCAAGTACCCTATGTGGTAAGCAAGCAGTCTGATATGGAGTTTGCCCAACGGGTGGCAGATGAGTCAGTAACTCTGGTGCGCGACAACGGCAAAGTGCTGCCGCTGACCAAATTCCTACCTCCGCCGCCGACCCAAGGCGCCTATTCTAATGTGCCTGTGCCGCAGAGCGCTCAGGTTGTGACCATTATCATGAATGACAACGCTCATTCAGGTCCGGGGCGTGGATTTGAGAACGCCGTGCGGGCCAGACGCGCGGATGCGACGGTTTTTTATGTCGATCCCAACCTCGCATTTCCAATGGCGGGTCCCATTCTGCAGGCGGTGAAAGACGCTGGCAAGGTGGTTGTGGCTGTGTACCTCTCGCCCGTTTCAGGCAAGCAGGTGATGGTGGACGGACAGCTGGTCAACAGCGTTGGAGTGGAAGGCACGAGCGCTGATCTTCTAAAGCAGGTGTTGGAACTGGCCGCGCCCAAGACCGTGGTTGTGGCCATGGGAAATCCGTACATCGCTACCAGCTTTCCCGCGATTGAAAATTACATCTGCACCTTCTCTGCCGTTTCCACATCTGAGCTGAGCGCCGTGAAAGCGCTGTTTGGAGAGTTGCAGCCCAAGGGTAAGCTGCCAGTGACGTTGCCGGGTATTGCTGCCCGGGGGTTTTCCTGGTCACCTGGAAGGCCGCAACCTGCTCACTAACGCGATTCGCAAGTACCTGGCGGACAGTGCACCACTGGCGATGTGATTCTTCAAGATCAATCGCGCTATTCTATGCAGCTTAATTTGAGATAAAGGTGGGGAGGATTTGTGAGAACATTCGTCGCGGTGGCTGGACTGGCTTTGGGCTGTTTGCTTCTGAGTTCCTGCAGCGGAGGCAAGACAAAGAGTGAAACCAGCGGGGTCACTTTGCCTCCGGCCGGCAGCGCACCTTCGGTCTCAGATACACCCGCGCAGGCCAGCCAGGTGAACGTATGCGCATTTTTCAGCGAAGCGGACGCCCAGAGCATTATGGGCGTTCCCATGAAACGCTCAGCTAAGACCAACCCGCAAAGAAACTGCATTTATGAGGAAGCAACGGCGCGGCCAAACTCGATTGGGCCGGGTACCATTGCGCTCACTCTTGACCAGCACCAGACCACGGCGGACGAAGACAAAGCATGGGCTGAGGTAAAGGAAGTTCGGCATCTGCAGGCAGGGCAGAAGAACGTGCAGGTCCTGACCGGCACAGGCGATGAAGCCTACTTCACCGGCAACTCAGAAAAAGGCAAAGTCGGCGTAGCTGGGATCATTGTTCGCCAGGGAAAATCCGACTTCATGCTGGATTCCATGGTCCTGGAATACATGGCTTCACCGAATGCCATGAAATCAGTGGCAAAGAAGGTGGCGGATCAACTCAGGTAACTTTTTGGAGCACCTAGGTGTAACGAAGAAATAGACTTAATTGACCTTCCGGGAAGCAATGAGTGCCGCGAATTCCACAGCTGTGGCAGGATTTTAACCTGTTTTTAACACGAGCGGGCTGACTGGTTTGAGGCTCCCCGCCTAGAATACTCCTGTTGCTCCCACCTTCCTTCGCCCAGAAAGGATCAGTAATGAAGATCGTCAGGCACCCCTACCAAGCGAACATCGTTCCTCAGGCAGTTCGAGAAGACGCATTGTGGCAGTGCGTGATTCGCCGCGATGACACGGCCGAAGTTGTGGTCCGGCATGACGCCAGGAGCAAAGAAGACGCTCATGCTCTGGCCTTGCTCGAGATTTCACGCCTGAAGCGGACGCAACATCCATTGCGAAATGCGAGTTAAACCTTGGAAATTACACTCCGGTATATAGCTGTAAGGCCGCCCAGTAATAGGGTGGCGGCGGCGATTGCGAGGCGTGAATCATCCTCCGCTTGGCGGTGCGAAGGGCTGCAGCCGCAGATTGCCCGTGCGTAATCCCGTGATAAAGTCCGCCCATCAATTGAGGGCTCGATTTGTCATCCACATCCCAAAGCCCGGCGACTACCTGGTGAGCACCGGCGCGCATAAACGCCCATTGCAATCCCAGGAGTCCTTCGGCTGAGGTGCGAAACTTTCCTACGCTGTAACAGCCGGAGACGGATACCAGATCAGCGTTGAGGCGGGGATGCACCTGAACAATATCGCTGGCAAAAAGTTGAAACCCATTCGCTCCGCTGGAAAGAACAATCGAAGAAGCCATGGGATCTGAGCTGCTTGCGGTGGAATGGCTGGCAAACTCAATATACTTGAAACGGCTGGGCTTGCTTTTTAAGTACGCGTCAGGCGTGGCAGCTGCTCCCTCAAAAGCTTTCACGGTTCCGGGCGGGAACTGATGTTCTACACTTTCGACTTCTTCCTGAGCGTGAGGCAACAGTGGATATTGCGGTGAGACCTGCATGGGTGCACCGATGATCAACGCTCCGGTTCCGTGCCGAGAGACACGTTTTTCAGCCAACAGCAAATCAATAGAGCTGGCATTCTCGATTTCTGCATCATCAATCCAGTAATGGAGGTAGCCCTCATCTGAAATGAGAGCTTCAAAGTTGATCCGGTAAAGAGCGCTGTCTGCAACAATAATCACGTGCGCCTTATTCGGAATTAGCGCAGCCACTGGTGAGAGCAAAACGTGGTAAAGCTTCTGTTGTGCAGGACTTGAGTTCATTGAAGTGTGCTGATCAATTTCATTCCTGTAGGCGTCTGCAAGGGTCTCCAAATCGTTCTGATTGACCCCGAGCGCTTTCATTTCCAGCTTGTTCGCGTTCACAATCCAGGCGTAGGTTTGATGTTCGGCTTCGTAATAGGCAAGAAGCACGCTATGTCGCGCTTGCAGCATGGATTTGATTTGGTTGACCCATTTGCTGGCATTTTCTATGGCCTGCTTGAAACCGAGTTGCTGGGAAAGCGTTCGAGCGCGGGCCAGCTGGGCGACTTGCAATGCTCGCTCCGGCCGCTTCTGCTGGAAGAGGAAAGCAATATAGTCGTCGAAAATGGGCCAGCTATCCAACATGGCTATCTTGAATTCGGTCTGCTGCATCTGAGCCGCTGCATTTTCCATGGTCGAGATACCTTTGCGATACCAGCGGTCAGCCAACTCCGGCTTGCCTTGCTTCGCATACGCATTGGCTAGCTTCGCCTCAACATTCCACTCTACTAGTGGCGTATCCTGAACCTCTGCAATTAATTGGAGAAACTGCCGCTCTGCAGATGGGTAGTCGCCCTTTTGGGCAGCAATGGAAGCTGAGTCAATCCTGAGGTCGCGCAGATCTTCTTTTTGGGTCAGAACTAATTGCTCGGCTCTTCGGTGATATTCGCTTGCGCGTTCCAGGTCCTCCTTTTGTAGTTCGGCCCCGACCAGGTTGTGAAGGCAGCGCGCAGCGATGGGATTGTTGCTTCGGGCTAGTGCGATCTCTAGTGCCTTTTTCCAATTCTCTTCCGCCAGGCCTGACTGTCCAACAGCCCCATAAGCCCTTCCGACGTCAAGTAACCACTCGAAGTGGGAACCAGATCCACCACGCTCGGCCAGTTTCGCAGCGGCCCGGGAATTCTCCAACGCGTGGTCGAAGTCACCCAACTCATAATAGAGATAGCCGAGATTTCCTCTCGCAATTTCCTGGTAAGGTATCGCTCTGAGGGCGACCGCTGACTCTTGAGCGAGAAGATACCAGTTAACCGCATCTTCGTATTTTTCTTGTTTAAGGGCACAGAAGCCCAAGCCTAAAAGAGCATATAGCTTTACGAACTGGTCCTGAGTGGAAGATTGCTGGGCAGCTGCAAATTGGACGTAAGCGTCACTGAAATTTCCAAGAGCCTGGCTGCAGCGGGCGGCAGCCAATTTCATTTCGGCACTATACTCGGCATCCGTTGCATCTCTGGCTGCTGAAAGCTCAACCAGCGCTTTTTCAGGAGAGTGAGAGTTGCAAAATGCCAGTGCACGAACAAGCCGCAAATGAAATTCAATATCAGGAGCGAGCCCCGGTCCAGGAGATGAGGAGAGCAAGCTCGAAGCCTCCTCGGGCTTGCCCTGCTTAATGCGAAGACCTGCCAGGAGAATCCGGAATCGCCAGTTGAGCTCTGGGTACCGGGAAGAATCCCGGTACCCAGACTCTGCCATTTCAGCAGGCTGGTCAATGTAGCCTTGTAAAAAAAGCAGACTCGCCGTCTTGAAATTACGTTCAAGATCCTGCCGCGAGTGCAGCCTGCAGCCGGGCAAGAAAAAGCCGAACACACACAACACTATGGAGAACCAACGCCGCCAGTGCCGCTTGTCCCGCCACCTGTGGTTGTCCCGTGTCCCGATGAGCACATCTGCACCATAAACATCACAAGGCTTCGCGAGTGCTTGTGCACTACCATTTCGCCCAGACGAATGACACCGAACTTGGGGATGCATATGATCGATCCGAATGCTTTAACTTCGGAAGGATAGTCGAGTTTAGTCTGATTGGCGACAGATAACCGGTAAACGCCACAATCTGCTGGACGGTTTGACTTGTCACCCTTCCATGCGTTCACCAACGTGGACATGCCCTTGAGCGCGTGGTATTTGTCCTGGATTTTATTCATTTCCTCGTCGCTCAACCCAATGAAGCCGCTTCCCAGCAGCATGGGATCCGTTGTTCCCTGCTGGTGTCCCTGGGCGAGCGTGGAATAGGTGTTGTAGTCGTGATGGAGCTGAGTGTCTAACCTTACTTCGACCTTGTGACCGGCAATCCTCAGGTTGTCAAAGTAGCTTCCGGTGATGTCGAAGCTGGTTTCTGTCTTGCCGTCTGCGGGATGGTAAATAGCCAGGCGTGAAACGATTCTATCCGCCGTCAGCATGTCAGCAACGTTCACATATTCGAGCACGCTCCAGGCGTGTGTTGTGTAGGTGTCATGGCAGTCGTCAAAACTTCCGCCGACTTCCGAATAGGCATTTTCGAATGAGACCAGTCCATCAACTTTCTGCGCGGACGATCGATTGGTTCCGTGACCACCGTGGGCTGAAAGTACGCTTGCAGCCTGGGGCGGAAGGCTGTGCTTTTTAGGCCGTTCAAAATCTGCTGAAATTGCGTATGTAGAAGCATTGTAGACATACTGAGAATGGTGGCGCGTGCAAGGCATCTTCTTCTCCCAATGAAATTTGATTTTGAAATCTAAAAGGAGACGATCTACAGCAATCGTGCGAGAGCCAGCAAATGCAGAACTGGTGAAGCGATTGTACTACTCTCGTTTCACGATGCAATCGTGAGAAGACATGGCGAGACAACAAATTTCAGCGTTTTGAATCTAAAAGTTTACTTATCTACGAACTTTAAGTTGAACGCTCCACGTCCAACTTCTTTCTCGCTACCATCCGCGGTTCGGCCCAGAATAATCAACGTGTATTCACCTTCGTTCCAATTGCCTGGCAGCAAGGCAACATTTGCCATGTTCCCCGGAAGGTCCGGCAGGTCAACCGACTGTTTGGTAGAGCCAGCCTCGTTCAGCACCTGCGCACGATACGAAACATAGTCTCCACCGCGGTTGTACTCTACACCGAGACTCACCACTGCATTGCGCGGAACTTCAACCAGCTTTGCTTCGCCGGCTCCATGCGCGATCCCTGTAAGCACAGAACGAAACTCCGGCCGTGCCACCTTCGCGGTCTGCTCATTTTTGAGCTGATGAATTTGCAAGCCCTGATACGCAATTACCGAACATAGCAGCACGGCGAAGACCAGAGCAGAAGCGGGGCGCAGCCATCCAGAGAATACCGGCGTCAAGCGCTCACGCCAGGAAGGAACAGGTACTGTGTTACGCTCGCGCTGCTTCATTTCCAGTGCGACTTGCCGCCCGGCCTCAAGAAACTCCGTCCCAAAGGTAACAGCCTCCAGGCACTCGGCGCATTCCAGATAATGCTCCTCAAACGCGTGGCGCTCTTCCGGCGCCATTTCACGAAGCAGGTACCGCTCGGTTGCGTGTTGTTCCAGTGCCTGTTGATGATTCATAAAGTGCGTTGTCATAATCTTACGTCCTTTGGTCAGCTTAACTGCTGGCCCCCTTGCTTAAGACTTTCCTGGCGCTTGAGAGAGCACGATGCAGCAAAACACGGAAATTGTCTCGAGTGGTGCCTAATTCCACACAGATCTCGTCGCGCTCTTTTTCATCGAGAAAAAGTGCAGTCAGAAGTTTGCGATCTTTGTCCGGCAACTTATTCAGCACCCAGAGGGCGGTCTCGCGCAGCTCGGCCTGGCGGGCCGGAGCATCGGCAGGACTCCGATCGTCAGAAACGTCAGGAAATTCTTCATAATCATCCTGCCAAAGCTGCCATTCGCCACGGTCATACTCCCACTCAACCCTTTCGCACACCCCATAGGCGAACGAGCGCAGGCTCCTGGGATTCTGGACTCTGTCTGCGTAAATAGCCTTTAAAACCCGGTACAGGGTTTCCTGGCGGACATCATTTAAGGCGCTTTCTGAGTAACCGTCACTGCGCAGTTTGGCTTTCAGGAGATTGTTGAAGTAGTCAACAAAGTGCTCCTCCGTCTTCGCATCCCGGTCGCGAAGGCGGCAAAGATATTCTTCATCAAAGGGATAGAGGTCCACGACGGTAGTGCCCAAACAGTATACTTCACCGCCGGACCCATGTGCCGGATTTCCCGGCCGCCCGGCAAGCTGGAAGCTGAGCACAATGCCTTCCCGGTTTGCCAGCATGCCGCGCCGAGTTCCGCTGTGCAGCCTCTTCACAGTAATCCCCCCTGTTTACTGCCGGTAGAGTCTGTGCAGCCTGGGCTGCCTTCGTGGACGGCCAGAGCTGAAACCGCAGTAATGGTCGCCAGGACGACTGGTTGCGTCACAGAGGCGATTGCCTGGACGCCATTCGGCGAGTCGAAATTCTGCGACCTCAGGCCGGCAGCGGAGCATGAAGGCCAGGAACCATCTGAAAGCTGCATTTTCTTGAGTGAGTCTGCGGCCAACCATGCTCTCTGGTTGCGCAGCCGGGACACGATCCGGAGCAGCAGAGCCTGCTCGTAAGACCGGCCCAAATCAAACTGTATGGCAGACTGGCTCACCAGGCTAAGCAAAGGCCAGGGCGCCAGCCCGCCTTCCCAATCCAGAATTTCTGCGCAGATATAAAAACGAGACGACTTCCCCGCCGGAGTGGAGGAAAGATCATTGCGGAGCTGTGCAGTAACAAAATCTCCGCCGGCACGGTCGCACATGCTCAG
>DASUBD010000401.1:0-2963 GCA_035763445.1 Candidatus Angelobacter sp. | reverse complement strand
GAGATGCGCAAGCGTCTTGCGGTCCTTTGATAGCAGGAATTCGTGGGTGCTGGTGTGGGCGCCTCCGGTAAAGGTAACCACGACTGTGTCATAGCCGGGGACGTCAGCGGACTTGGGAGCCCCAACAGAAATATCAATCTGTGTTGGCACGCTGTAACGCGATCTGATCTCCGTTTGAATCCTGTGAATGATCTCGGGTGAGAGAACAGTCGCCGCACTGGTACTTTGGGCGCGGCAGCCGGAGCCCGCGAGCACCATGAAGACAGGTATAAGCAGTAAAAGACGCACGATTCTAGCCAAAACGAACCACCTTTAATGGCAAATAATACTTGTGGAAATTATCTCATGAGGGCGCTCTGAACAGGCTAGGTGAGAAGCTTTATCAGCGGCTGAACGGTTGCTGAGGAGTTCATGGACCCGGAACGGAACCCTTCGGTATCCAAGGTAACAAACGTAAACCCCAGTGCCTTAAAAGTTCTGGTCAACTCCTGGAACATGGCTGTTGTTAATGCTTGCGGCAGTTCCGCACGGTCAATTTCAATCCGGACGATCTCCCCGTGATGACGGACCCGGAACTGGCGAAAACCAAGCGCTCGTAGCGCGTCTTCCCCCCGCTCAATGGCTGCAAGAGCCTCAGGCGTGACCGGGCGGCCATATTCAAGGCGGGATGACAAACAGGCGGAGGCAGGTTTGTCCCACACGCGCAGACCAGCTTCGTGCGCAAGCTCTCGAATTTCAGACTTAGTGAGGCCGGCTTCGAACAAGGGGGCTGCCACTTTATGCAACTGGGCTGCCTGTTGTCCGGGACGGAAGTCGCCCTGGTCGTCCACGTTCACGCCGTAGGCAATTGTGGGAAAGCCCCTCTGGACAGCGTACTGCTCCATTACGCGGAAAAGCTCATCCTTGCAATGAAAGCAGCGCGAAATATCATTGCGGACATATTCCGGCCGCTCCATCTCTGATGTCTGGACGACATGTAGCGGGATGCCGCGCTCCTGGGCAAAGGCAGCCGCATCCTGCAGGTGGACGCGAGCAAGGCTGGGCGAATCCGCGATGACTGCTAACATCTGATCACCAAGGACCCGGTGCGCAGCATAAATCAGGTAGGCTGAATCCACTCCGCCCGAGTAGGCGATCAGAACCCGCCCAAGTCCTCGCAGGATCTGCTCCAGACGTTGCTGCTTTGCAGCTGGCATCTTTTCATTGTAAGGCACAGAGGCCAATGAGAGGCATGGATGCGAGTGGTACGTTCAAGCCTTGAAGAAACTGCCTGTTTTCCGTTCGATGAGGCGTCAAAACAGCCGGGTCTGCCTCTTCAAGTTACCAAAAGAACCAATATTGGCCAGCGTGAAGGCAAACCGGTACTGATTTTCATTGCGCACCTGGCCCAGCGAGAAGCGCCTGTATTCCAAGCTCAGGCCACAGCAATCCCAGTTGTAGGCTGTTTGTGCGGCTGAGTACTGGACCAGCTTGAACTCAGAATCCACGCCGATGTTTGCCGCTGCACTCCAGCCTCGCTTTGACGGGTTGCCATAGCCGACCATTGCGCGAAGCTGGTTGAAAACAAGAGGCACGCATTCAGGCTGATTGAATTTTTGCGGAATGCAGGGTGCAAGCTGCAGGCCGGTGGTAGGACTGGTTACGACTTCTCCCGGATCCTGCAGGAATGCGTGGCTCCCCTGCACCACAAAATTTCCGAAGTGGACAGTTGAATAAAAGGTACTCGAGTTGATTCGTCCTTTCTTAAAGTCGTAATCAAGCTGCCATTCCAAATCGCTGTTGGTTGTGGTTCTCATGCGAACTCGTGAAACCAGAGGAGCCAGGCGACGTGGTTCCGTAAGGAAGGCGACGCCGGTGAATTCGTCCGTTGTGCTGAGAACATTCCGTTTGCCGTTGATAATGGCGCCGCCAAAATTCGGATCAAGAAAGTACTTTTGCTTCAGCTCCCAGGTGATGAACTCGTTCGCGCCTGCGGGAGTGCAATCTGAAGATATACGGCCGCCACTGCTCTCTTGCGATTGAACAGTGTCATCTCCGTTCAATTCCGGTTCTTCGCAACCGTCATGCAAGTTCTTGAGATAAAGACGCTGCACCACGCCGTACTCAACTTCATTGGTATTGCTGAGAATGTCCCGGAAGTCAAAGCGGATGATGTTTGAGAAGTTTTCTACACCGTTTGTGTAGCGGTAAACCACCCTGGGTTCAATGGTGTGTTTCACTTTCCGTCCGGCAATTTTGCGGTCAAAAACCCTGGCCAGCGCTGGGGGACGAAGCTCAAAGCTGCCCGTTATGGTGCGCCGGTTCAGGAGATTGTGTACAGGATTCTGCTCTGGCTGGCCGGAACCGGCGACCGGGATTGCAACCTGGCGCTGAGTGTACGTGGTATTTCTAAGCTCGACTTGCGGCTGAAGTGTCCACCCACCATATAGAAGCGGCATGGATATGACAGGCGCAATGTCAAAGCGACCGACAATGCCGGGTGTCACAAAGGCCGGTCCGGTTCCCGGCACGCCGGGATCGCTGCGATGGACTCCTTCCGCGTCCAGGTCATAGGACCAGTAAAGGGGAGAGCCAAAAACCGGCTGCTCCACGGAGTCCAGCTGGACTCCGGGCGTATGCAGAATTGTTATGGCATCGCCCTTGGTTGTTCCCTGAAAATTCTGGTAGCGAGATGCGAAGGCATTGAATGAAAGCCCATCAACGCTTTTGGAGAGAAAGGCCACGGACCGTACTTCTGAATCCACTGCCTGCGAGAAATTTTCCGTGAATGCAAGCCGGAAGAGGAAGGAACTCAGATAATCAAGCGAAGCTACTCCGCGGATGGCATACGGAAGATTTACCTCTCCATTCAGTTTTATGTCTTCACCGCCCTGGTTCACGGTTTGAGGTACGGTGGTGGTCACGCCGTTTACTGTTTGCTGCACGTTCTGCACAATGCCGCGATCCAGCACCTGAAAATAATT
>DASUBD010000400.1:0-7286 GCA_035763445.1 Candidatus Angelobacter sp. | reverse complement strand
GCGCTCAAAGGCACGGGCCTGCTCAATAGGGTTCAGGTCTTCACGCTGCAGGTTCTCAATGATGGTGATTTCCATTGCCTGCTCGTTGGAGATCTGGCGTACGACTGCGGGAATGGTAGTCTTGCCTGCGCGTTTCGATGCGAGCCAGCGACGCTCGCCCGCGACAAGCTGGAAGCGACCTCCTGCAGCGGATCGCAAAACCACCGGCTGAACCACGCCACTGGCCCGGATGGAATCTGTCAGCTCGTTCAGCGATTCCTCGCGAATCTGGCGGCGCGTCTGGTAAGGATTGGGATCAATCAGATCGATGGCAATCTCTGCCGGACCTTGGGGACTGGGCACTGGCGAAGCAGCGGCCGGTTGCGGAATGGGAACAGGCCTGCCCGGCAGAAGTGACTCCAAACCGCGCCCGAGGGCCTTCCGTTTGTCATTGATCATGCTTTAGTTCAACCTCCTCGGGTGCCGATGTTTGCTCTTGCTGTTGCTCTTGTGGAGGCTCCGCTTCCGGCAAGTCTGTATGGTTGTCGTTAGCAGCCACAGCTCCCGCTTCCGTGTTGAGCATGGTCTTCTGCTGGCGCTCCATTAGTTCCTTGGCGAGCCGGATGTAACTTTCCGCTCCCCGTGAGCGAACGTCGTAAAGTAAGGCCGGTTTGCCGTAACTAGGCGCTTCCGCGAGTCGAACATTGCGAGGAATGGTGGTATCCAGGAGTTTGTCAGCAAAAAATTTCTTCAATTCCTGAGTTACCTGCTGAGCGAGGTTTGTCCGCTCGTCATACATGGTGAGTACCACGCCTTCAATTTCCAAGCCAGGATTGAAGCTTTCGCGCAGCCGATTTACCGTATCGAGCAGCTCACTGATTCCTTCCAGGGCAAAGTATTCGGCCTGCATGGGAATTAGCACGGAATCCGCAGCCACCAATGCGTTTAAGGTGAGTAGATCGAGCGCAGGCGGGCAATCCAGCACAATAAAGTCGAATTTATCGCGTATTGGCTCAAGCGCGTTTCGGAGGCGGAATTCACGTTCGTTGGCGGAGACCAGCTCGATATTGGCCCCGAGAAGGTTCTTGTGTGAGGGCAGAATGCTGAGTCCCTCAAGCTCAGTGGGCAGAATGACTTGCTCTGCATTGGCTTCTCTGATGAGCAGGTGATACGTATTCAGGCGATCCGGATCACGGACGAAGCCTACACCGCTGGTGGAATTCGACTGGGGATCACAATCGACCAAGAGGCATTTGACTTCTGCGGCTGCGAATGAGGCTGCCAGATTAATAGCGGTAGTGGTTTTGCCCACACCGCCCTTTTGGTTGGCGACGGCTATAACTCGACCCATGGGGGATGCTCGGGAGAACGCTGCTGATGTGAATGTATCGAACGGATTGGATTTCTGCAATGTGGAAACTGTGGATGTTCCACGTGGAACGAAATGGGGGCTGGATTCAGAAGGCGAAATGTCGAATGTTCCACGTGGAACAATGAATCAAGCAAGAAGAAGCTGTACGTTGTACCAACGGCTTCTCTTCTGTCAGCTCTGGCTGGGTTGGCGCAATGGATGGAACAATTAGTTTCCCACCTTGGCTTGTATTATGTATGTAAAACGTCCTGATCGAACCTTAGGAAGGTTGATTTAGCGTGGTTCTATCCCACCTTTACTGATCTGGTACATCGTTTATCGTTTGGTTCCGGCCAATAAAACTCTCGATTCACTGCCGTAGACCTTCAATGGCTGTTCCCAATCAAAGTGCCCGGCCAGATGCTTTGCCGGAACGACCTGAGTTCGACCAATCATGAGTCCGATTCGACCGCCCGGGCGTACCAAATCCAGCGCGACGCTCAATGCTTCTTCAAATTTTTCCACTGCCCGCAAGGTCACGAGATCCACTCGGCCAGGGAATTGTTCTGCACGTCCACGGAAGACTCTGGCGTTCTTTAACTTGAGCGCGTAAATAACTTCGTTCAGGAAAGCCGCCTTTTTTCCTTGTGACTCAATCAAGTTGACGTCTGCGGTTGGGCAGTACATAGCCACGGGCACACCTGGAAATCCCGCCCCAGACCCTACATCGGCCACCGTACCTTGCCAGTTCGATCCCACTAAATTTTCCGCCAGAAAAAATGATTCGCCAAAGTGCCGGCTCACCATCTCCTGCGAATCGCGAACTGACGTCAAGCTGATCTTGCTATTCCACTTGACCAATATATCGATATATATAGATATATCATCTATCAACTTTTCCCGGATATTTGCGTAGGGTCGCAAAAGAGCCGCGATTTTAGCTGGTTCCACGCGCTCAATCGTAAATCAAAGCGGAGAGTTACCGTGCACATAACGCGGCGAAACCGGCGTTACGGGACTCTGCGCACATTCCCGGAATCGGCGGGCAGATCATTGAGCAATTGCTGCACGGTACGTTTTAGCGCCGGATGGACCACCTGAGCGGCAATTTCAGATAGCGGCTCAAGAACAAAACGACGATGGTGCATCCGAGGATGAGGCACTTTGAGTCGGTCGGCGTCGATGACCTGGTCGCCAAAGAAAATTACGTCGATATCTACATTCCTCGGGGATCTCAAGCCTGTCCGCTGGCGCCCCATGGCGCGCTCAATGGCGAGAATCTTCTGCAGAAAGTCGATGGGAGAAAGCTCAGTTTCCATGGCTATTGCACAGTTCAAGAACCACGACTGTTCGGTATCCACCTCAACCGGTTCGGTTTCATAGATTGCCGACCTTGCGAAGACCCAACCCAAGTCTCCCAAGCGCGCAACGGCAGTCTCCAGGTTGCGTTCCCGGTCACCAAGGTTCGATCCCAGTGATAGATAAACGGTCGAGGTCACAATGCTACCTGTTCCGCATTGTACTGCCCTAAGGTCCAGTACCCTCCCACTGGAGCAGGGCCGTTACATTGGTCACTTGAGGGCACTACGACCATGGGCTAAGGTATTGGGTATGGCTCTGCAAGCTCTCCTCCTCAGCCGCGACCCCGAATGTCAAAAACTTTTGCGCCGCGTAATGGACGCTGCCAACATTGAGTTGGATTTTTCCAGCAGTTCAGAACAGGCGCGTCTGGCATTGACCCGGCGCAAATATGACGCCTTCCTGGTGGACTGCGATGACGTGCAGAATGGTCCTGCAGTGCTGCGCGAGTTGCGCCAGGGGAAGTCAAACAGGAGTTGCATTGCCTTTGCGGTGGTAAATGGCCAAACCAGTGTCCAACAGGCCTTTGAAATGGGAGCCAACTTTGTCCTGGACAAACCCGTTTCCATTGACCGCGCTACCCGGAGTGTTCGAGCTGCCCAAGGTTTAATCATGCGGGAACGCCGCCGCTATCATCGTCATCTCATCAAAGCCACTGGGGCGATCATGGTGGATTCAGGCACCGAGGTCCCGGTGAGCATCACGAACATCAGCCAGGGCGGAATTTCCATTGAATGCTCGCGCCAGCTGGATCAGGGCGGAGCCGCGAGATTGCGGTTCAATCTTCCCGGCACCAGGAAATCACTTGAGATCAAAGGCGAAGTAATGTGGTCAACGCCTGAAGGGCGATCAGGAATTCGTTTTCAGGTGTTATCCGTGGATGCAAAGAAAGAGCTGGATGCGTGGCTGGAAAAGCGCGCTCTGCCTCTGGGCAACGGCGCAATGTTCATCAACGCGACAATGTAACTTTGATTAAGCCTGCCCGGGAACGGGCTCCAGCGCCAGATTTTCTGCTTGCTGCGGGAACTTTTCAACTTCCGTGGTTTCTTCCCACAAAGATTTATCGCGCAAAAGACGCGACACCAGCGCTGTGTGCATTGCGTGACCGGCGCGGTCCGCCACAATCCTGCCAATCACCTGACGGCCCAGCAACGCCAGATCACCGATTAGATCAAGAATTTTGTGTCGCACGAATTCATCGTCAAAACGCAGCGGGCCGTTTTTTACTCCGGTGTCGGTCACCACGATCACGTTCTCTTCCGTTGCGCCGCAGATCAGGCCCATATTCCGCATGACTTTTTCTTCGCGCAGGAAACCAAACGTCCGGGCAGCGGCAATCTCCTGACGATACAAGTCACGTGAAAGATCCACTTCAAACGATTGCTCCCCAATGGGCTGAGCAAAATTGATGTTGTATTGCACGGCGTAGCCGGAAGCTGGATAGGCTGCAATGAATTTGTTGCCCTCGCGAACTTCCACCTCGCGCAGAATGCGGAGGTAGGTGCGCTTCCGACGTTGCTGCCGTAAGCCGGCCGCAAGAATCAAATCCACGAACGGTTTGGCGCTACCATCCAGAATGGGGACTTCCAGATTATCCAGCTCGACTACCGCATTGTCCAGGCCGATACCGATGCACGCTGAAAGCAGATGTTCGGTGGTGGAGATAAGCACGCCCTGTTTCTGCAGGCTGGTGGCATAGCTTACGCGGGCAACATTCCTGCCCACAGCTTCCACTTCAAAGCCATCCAGATCAATCCGGCGGAAGACAATGCCGGTACCTGCGGGGGCAGGTAGAATGCGCATTTTTACCGGGGCTCCGCTGTGCAGCCCCACGCCTTGGCATGAAACAGCGCTGCGAACTGTATGTTCGAAAGGCAAGTTGTTCTAGATCAAGAGATTACATCATGGCCAGCATCTCACGATGTGTGTTTTTTGCCACAGTTGTGTCTACTTCCTGCTCATTTGCCTGCATGAGATACCAGGACGGGTGTGAAATATGATTCTGGCGGGCGAACGCCATATGTAACGTTGGACAGATATTGCTGACGAACGATCTGCCCGTTGCGAACAATCTCAATGCTGTACGGTGTGTTGATGCCCTGCACCACACGCCAATTATCGTAGATCTCATCCTCTTCATCCCGGTCTCGACTGGCCGGATCACGGGTGATAAAAATCTTCTGCGCGGGCAGATGCGTCTCAGGAACAACCAGCAGACTGACCGATTCGTTCCGGGAATTGATGAGAGTCACACGATCGGTCATCTTGTTGTTCGCAGAAAGGGTCTGACCTTCGTACAGCAGCAGCGTTGCGGGGTCCTTGAGCCACTCACGAACAATTTTTTCCAGCGTGTAATGGCGCCGCTGCAGAGCAAGCTTGACCAGATCATCTTTTTTGGGATCCATCACTTTCGCGCCGCGAAAAGTAATCTCCGTGGCCTCATCCCCGATATACAAGTCCGCAATGTCGCGCTGCTTGGTCAGCTCAATCCTTTCTTTATCCGGCCACTGCCAATAGCGGAAATACACCGTTCCGCCGACCATCACCTCATTGTGAAAACGACCATAGCGACCTTCAGTATATGAATCCTGCAGGTTGAGATATGCAGGCCCGCCAAGGGCCTCCACCATCTTGTCCAGAACACTGCGCGCTTTGGTTTGATTGGCTTGTGCTTCCGTGCCGGCGTTGGGCGAGACGGGAGCGCTTTGCGGAATCTGCTGCTGGGCGCTTACACCAGCCCACAAGCAAAGTAAAAGAAGAAATCTCATGGGATTGTTTCTTACTTCGATGCTCCAGAAGCCTGAGTAGCTGCTCGCCAGCTATCCCACCAGCACCGCTCCTCCATTCACGTTAACAATTTCGCCAGTAATAAAGCCTGCATGGGGAGTACACAAAAATAATACAGTGGCTGCAATCTCCTCCGGTTTTCCCGCCCGGCCAAGAGGAATGGTTCTGTAAACCTTCCGGCTGATTTGCGGATCATGCAGCGCCGGAGCTGCCATATCAGTTTCAACCCATCCCGGCGCCACGCAATTCACGTAAATATCATCCCGCGCCAGTTCTGTGGAAAGGCCTTTTACCATGCTGATTATCGCCCCTTTGCTGGCGGCGTAATCGCAGTGAAATGCCTCTCCGCGCTGACCGGCGGTGGAACTGATCAGCACCATGTTGCCGCCGCTCTTCTGCCGCTTCATTTGAGCCGCAGAATATTTCACCAGGCCAAAAATGCTATCCAGGTTGGTTGCCAAGGTGTTGCGCCACTGTTCCGCACTCATTTCGTCCACAGAAACATCCTGCGGTGGCCAGACGCCATGGTTTCCAACGAGCATGTCAAGACGCCCAAACTGCCCGACGGCAGCGTCCACCAGGTTACGCGCCGCTTCTATTGTGGTCAGCTCCTGCTGGACAGCCACACACCGGCCGGGGCCGCCGCATTGCTGCACCACGCGCTCTGCTTCCGTAGCCGCTTTCTGATAATTAAATAGAACGCGAGCACCGGCGCTCACAAACATCTGGACAATGGCAGCGCCTATACCACGCGAGCCGCCAGTGACAACGGCCACTCGGTCTTCAAGGGACAACATCACGCCACTTTGGGGCATGCGCATAACAATACGGAAGCACTGGTATTTTTAGCAACCATATCAAGATGTGCCGGTTGGTACCAGATTTCGCTTTGCGCCATCGCGGAAAGCGGTCTTACAGTTATGACCGAGTAGGGACAGCGAGTCCGGGCCCCTTTAGTCCGTGGGCGGTCCGGCTTTGGCTTTCTTTGCCTTGCCCGCTTCCGCAGTCGTAGTGAAATCCTGATCGCGTGAAATGTCCGCAGCAGCTTTGAGGAGAGTAAACGAGGTGCGCGCCCCACATCGTTTGCAGGGAGGGAACATCTCTCCTTCGGTAGCAAATACCTCATGCGGCAAACGATGCTGATAATGCGAGGCGATAAAGATGCCGGTGCACGGCACCCTATCACCTGGTCTGAACAGCCCAGTCGGCATAATCGCGTTTCCGAGCAGGGAACATCTTGAATTTTATAAACGCTTCAGATCACACGCAACGATTGAATCACCTTAACCCGCAGACTGCTGACCATCTCGAAAGAAGCAATCCTGCACATGCCGACACAGCAAAATCTGATATTTCAGGCGTTCACTTCCGATCAGACTGCCAATCGCGCGCGGAGCGAACCAGCCACTCAAATAATTTCCGCGAGGTCGCATCTGTTTCAGAGGTTCGCTCCGGATGCCACTGCACCGCCAGTACAGGATGTTCAGGATCAACTCCCTCAATGGCTTCAATGACCTGGTCTTGAGGACACTGGGCAGCCACACGCAAGCCGTCACCCAGCTTTTCCGCCGCTTGATGGTGACTGGAATTCACCGGGATGGAGTTTGAGTTTTCATGGGTTAACGAACCCAGCAGTGAACCAGACGTTACCAGCGCATGGTGGGCTACGTCTGCCGAATTCCCGGTGTGCTGAACAGGACTTTCAATGTGCTGCTCCAATGTTCCGCTTCTCCAGACGTTTAAAGCCTGTAGTCCATAACAGATACCGAGAATCGGTTTGCGCTGGCTGTATGCATCCTGCAGCAACAAT
>DASUBD010000399.1:0-3608 GCA_035763445.1 Candidatus Angelobacter sp. | reverse complement strand
GGCTTATCAGGCAGCCATCTCTCTGGCTCCCACCTACGCTGACGCGCATTACAATCTGGCCCTGGCTTTTGAAAAAGGCCGGCAGCCGCGCAAAGCCCTGCATCACTGGCAAACCTACGCCCGGCTTGACACCATGGGCCCCTGGTCAATCCACGCCAAGAACCAGATCAAGAAAATCCTGGCCGCTGACCGGCTGAAGATTATGCCGAAGAAGAAGTAGCTGCTTCCTGAAATCCAGGTTTGTGTGGCACTGGCACTCCTGCCGGTGTTTAGTTTTATTCGGTAAAAAGTCTTGCGGGAACGGCCGCGCAGGCAAGAGTGCCTGCGCCACACGATCTTTCATTGCTCACTCGCGCCTGCGCTCCATTTGCTCAGGTGCTATGCTCTTCTCTCATGGATGCCGGCTACGCCTCACAAATTCAGCGCTGCGAAAACCAGCTGAAAGATTTTTTCACAGAGGTGTTGCCCGGAGTCTTTGGCGATTTTAGCCACAGGCTGACTCCTGATAAATGGTCAGTCCAAGAGAATCTTGCCCACCTTGCCCGCTACCATGAAATCTTCCTGGAGAGAATTGATCGCATTTTGAACGAAGATCACCCGGTGTTTTCTCGCTACCGTGCGGAAGAAGATACTGAGTGGGAAATCTGGCGGCAGAGACACTACAGTGATCTGCTCGAGCGTTTGCCAGCGCTCCGCGAGCAACTCGTCGTGAAGCTCAAGTCGCTGTCTGATGAGGATTTCCAGCGGGTAGGAGTGCATCCCAAATTCGGCGAACTGGAACTATCACAATGGCTGGAGTTCTTTCTGGTGCATGAAGGTCACCACCTTTACCTGATTTTTCAGCAGGTAAGAACGCTGATGCAGAAGCAAGCCTCGTCGTAAGGCCTGGTGATGTTTGTTGTCAGCAAGTTTTCCCTGCGAATACGACGATTGTGTGGCACCGGTACTCCTGCCTGTGCGCAGTTTGGTTCGCTAATAAGGTTTTTCGGGAAACCCGCGCAGGCAGGAGTGCCTGCGTCACACGTACTCGATTGCGCAGTGCCTAGTACGCCATCAGTATCCTTACATCTCTCACGTTATTTCCCGTGGGGCCGGTTTCAATGAGATCGCCTAATTTTTGGAACAGAGGATAGGCATTGAATATGCTTAAATGCAGCAGCGGATCGAGCCCTGCCGCAAGAGCGCGCTGCGTTGTAGTCCCGTCAACCACGGCCCCCGCTGCCGGGCTGGTGCCATCAATTCCGTCCGTGCCTGCGCTCAGCACCACAATGTTTTCTCCGGCAATCTTCTGCGCACAGTAAAGAGCAAAGTGCTGGTTGCGGCCGCCGGTCCCCGCATTGCCCGTCACCTTCACGGTGACTTCACCACCCGAGACAATGCAGGCCTTGCTGACGCCTTTTTTCAAATCGCGCAAGCGGCCAAGAAGATAGTCGGCTGCTTTGGCGTAGTCCCAGTCGTCACAAGAATGGTCGATCTCAACGGCAAAGCCGTGGCGTGACGCCCGCGCTGCCGCAGCTTTTTCAGCCGTCTCATTGGAAAGTATCTTCCACCAGCGCGAACGCGCGAAAGCCGGATCTTCTTTTTTGGGCGTTTCGGTGAGCGCATGCCGGTCGAACAACTCACGTACAGAAGGTGGGAACTCAGGGAGCATGTTGTAGTCGCGAACAATGCGGTAGCAGTCATCGAGCGTGCTGGTATCCGGCATGGTTGGACCGGATGACAGCGAATCGAGCGCATTCTCCGGAACGTCTGACACCAGGATGGAAACTTGCTGTGCCGGATGGGCCATACGCGCCATGCCTCCGCCCTTGGTGGCGGAAAGATGCTTGCGCACGGCGTTGATCTGCGCAATGGGCGCGCCGGAAAGCACCAGCACCTTGTAAGTGGCAATGACGTCCGGCAGAGAAATCTCATCATCAACCGGCTTTTCCACCGCCGCTGAACCGCCACCGCTGATCAGGAAGATGGCCAGCGACTGCTCATTCAGAGCACTCAGTGATTTGAGAATGGCTTCTGCCGCGCGCACTGACTCGTGATTGGGCTGGGGATGTCCGCCGTTGAAGTAGCGATAGCCAGGAAGCTGGTACGCTGAGGGATTGGGATCTGCAATGATGCCCTGCACGGTTGAGCCAAGCTGGCGGGAAAGAATTTCTGCCATGCGGTGCGCGGCCTTGCCCAGCGATGTGACCAGCACGCGCGAGTACGATTTGAGATCATACAGATCGTCGCAGACGCGCAGCACACCGCGATCATAGGACACATGCCGCTCGAAGGCCTCGCCGATCCCTGCTTCTGTCAGCGCATCCAGGAAAATCTCTCTTGCCAGCGATCGCATGGTATGTCCCAGTGACATCAGCTCCCTTTGGCTTGCAAATGAAAATTCCTGATCGCCCAGTCCTGAATCGCATGATGGAGCTGCGGCAGATGGCCATCAAAGAAATGGTCTGCTTCTTCCACCAACACCAGCTCTTTGGGATCGTGAGCCGCCGCAAACACCTCACGCAGCTTCGCTTGAGGGCTGAACTGGTCGAGCGATCCGCTCACAAACAGCTTAGGCTTCGTGCACTCTTCCAGAAACTGGTAAGTATACACACGGCCTTCGGCGGCCACCGGCGTGCCCAATGAAATCAGTCCCATCACGCGTGTGTCAGGACAGGCTGCGCGCAATCCCGTGGCTGCCCCAAACGAGAACCCGCAGAAGAGCAGCGGCAAATGAAATTCCGAGTCGAGCCAATCAAGCGCTGTGCGCACGTCGTCGATTTCGCCGTGTCCCCGGTCGTGTTCACCTTCACTCAAACCCGCGCCGCGAAAATTAAAGCGAAGCACTGGAAGCCCAAACCCATTCAGTGCCTTCATCGCTCGGTACACAACCTTGTTGTGTACGGTTCCACCATATAAAGGATGAGGATGGCACACCAGCGCCGCGTATTTCGCATCTGGCTGCCCCTGGTTGAGAAGGGCCTCAAGGCGGCCGGCAGGGCCTTGTAAGAAAAAGGATTTGATTCCGTGGGGCACAGTCTTTTTTACCATGACTGCTCCCGAAGTCCCGAACCCGCGCAGTTTGCGGGTGAGGGATCCCTATCCTCTTAATATCGGCAGACAGTCTGACAAGCTTACAACTGCGAATCTCATATGCGCGTAGGATCCTCATAGTGATAGGGACCCCTCGCTGCGCTCGGGGCTTTGGAAGCAAGCTTCGAATCCTTCTTTGGTGAAAGTGTCCTACGCGGCAAGCCTGATTTATCCTGTATCGGCGAGTTTATGGACCCCATTAAACTAACCCGCAGGCTCATCGACATTGAATCCATCAGCGGCAATGAAGGCGCTGTGGGCGCAGAGTTGTACGATGAGCTCTGCCGTCTCGGCTACACCACACACAAGATTCCCGTCGCACATGAACGATTCAATGTGCTGGCTACGCTTGACGATGTTCCTCCGCAGCTCGTGTTCTCCACGCACATGGATACGGTGCCACCGTTCATTCCGTCGTCTGAGGACCACGACAACATTTACGGGCGCGGTTCCTGCGACGCGAAAGGAATCATCGCCGCGCAGATTGCCGCCTGCCAGCGACTGCGCAAAGACGGCGCGGCCGTGGGAATGCTCTT
>DASUBD010000398.1:0-6551 GCA_035763445.1 Candidatus Angelobacter sp. | reverse complement strand
TAACCGAGCCCCACAAACTCTGACATCAACGAGATGCCAGGTCCCGACGTTGACGTCATGGAACGTGCACCGGCCCAACCTGCACCCAGCACCATGCCTATCGCGGCCAGTTCGTCTTCCGCCTGCACCACCGCGAAGGTGGCCTTGCCGTCAGGACCAATCCGGTACTCTTTCAGGTAGTCGATGAGTGCCTCAATCAGCGAAGTGGAGGGAGTGATTGGATACCACGTGACCACTGTCACTCCGGCAAACAGGCATCCCAGGGCGGCGGCGGAGTTGCCGTCAACAATAATCTTGCCCTGGTTCTCGTTCATTGGCTCGATAAAGTACGGATCCTGTTTGGTGAATGTCGCCTTGGCGTAGTCATAGCCGGCGCGCACCGCGGCAATGTTCAGTTCCGCAGCTTTCTTCTTTTTTCCGAACTGCTTGGCGACGGCTTTTTCAGATTCGTTGAGGTCGATTCCAAGCAGGAAATCCACCACGCCGACGTACAGCATATTCTTCACCAGGCGGCGAAGCTTCGCGTCGGGGCAAACCGGCGCAACCAGCTTGTCAAACGGTACGGGATAAAAACTGATGTCGCTGCGCAGCGCGTTCAAGTTGAGTGGCTCGTCATAAACGCAGGCCGCTCCGGAAACCAGCGACATCACATCTTCTTTCGCCGTTTCAGCGTTCATTGCCACAACAAAATCGATCTCTTTCTTGCGCGCAATGTAGCCTTCCTTGCTGGCGCGGATGGTATACCACGTCGGCAATCCTGCAATGTTCGATGGAAACAGGTTCTTGCCGGAAACAGGCACGCCCATCTGGAAAATGCTGCGCAGCAGCACGGTATTGGCAGACTGCGACCCTGAACCGTTGACTGTAGCCACCTGAATGGAGAAATCGTTCACCTTGCGGCGATCCTGAAAACTCTGCGCTGTTTTTTCTTGTATGCCGATATCAAGCGTTGCCATGAATTTTGGTCCCTGTTTTAAGCCTCGTGAGTGGCTGTTGGCGCAAGCAGCTCTTTGAGCCCTCTGCAGGCCATGCACCCGGAGGGGAGTCGCAATACCCTTATTATCTACTCTTTGAGATTGACTGTAACCTGATTTTACCGCAGTGGCGTACGTCACATATGTTTAAGCCGTTGTATGTTCCAGCAAAAACTCTTAGTCGGCTTTCGTCTTTGCGCGATAACCATCCCGGGCCACAACCTGGTAAGACTTTTTGTGCCCGGAGGTCGTCACCACTTCAACCTTGATCTTGTGCCAGGCGCCGTCACTTGCAGTGTGTGATGGACGATAGGTAAGTATGTAGTGATTGCGAATGCTCTGCCCAATGGTGCGGAACACGTCCGCGAATTCCTGCGGGGACGTGGCGAAGAAAAACTGGCCGCCACTCATCTGCGCGAATGACCGCATCTGATTGGTTTCCTGGCGGTGCTCCGAATTTCGGTCCGTCTCAATCGTATAAATCGCGATGCCCTTTGCAGACTGGATTTTTCTGTAGACCTCATCCAATATCCTGCGGCTAAAGGTATCCACGCCGCTGGCCAGCAGAATGACGTACTTGCGCCCTTCGACAGACTGCAATCGGTCCACCGTATCGTAGAGCGCGTCAAAGAGGTTTACCTCGCGTGAAAGGGGCATAGCCATTGTGTTCAGCGTGTTCTGCAGAGCGGTCCTGTCCTGCGTAAAGTCCTGTACCATGCGGGGCCGCTTGTCAAACAGCACCACAGCGGTCCAGTCATCCGGCGTCAATGTACGCATGAAATAGAAGCACGAGCGTAGCGCACCCAATTGCAGCCCAAAGGTCTCAGCCGAGTACTCCACCAGCAACACGGCACTCACGGGCGCCCGCGACTGCGCCAGGCTGGTGACTTCCTGCGGCACACCATCTTCCAGTACGCGGAAATTTTCTTTGTTCAAATCGTTGACGAAATAACCGTCTGGATTCAGCACGCTTACATCAAGCGTCACCAGCGGAACTTCCAGGCGCATGGAATAGCCCGGCCTGGTATTTTGCTGATTCGCTTCTGAAGTCTGGCCCTGCGCATCACTTCCCTGCACTGCGCGCTTCTCCTGTTGAGAATGAATGACAACAGAAGCTCCTGGAAGCGGCTGATAATCATTGCTCTGTGCCAGACAGGCATTGGCAGGAAAAAAGAGGATGCCCGCCGCCAGAACGGGACAGGTGACTTTAATCGCACGAACGAGCCATAACATACAACGTGCCTCTGCTGAGGAAGTATAGTCTCATCAGCGCTGGCGTGGAGTTTCCACCGCATAACGCCATCCTTAGCCCCAAGGAGTACAACAAACCATGGCTGCAGACCAGTTTTTCGTGACTGCTCTTGAGGAAGCCCGCCAGGGATTGGCGGAGGGCGGCATACCTATTGGTTCCGTGCTCGTTCATCACGGAAAAATCATCGGCCGCGGTCACAACCGGCGTGTGCAGAAAGGCAGTGCCATTCTGCACGGTGAGATGGATGCTCTGGAAAATGCGGGACGCCAACCGGCCTCTGTGTATCGCGAGTCGGTGCTCTATACCACGCTTTCCCCCTGCTCCATGTGTTCAGGCGCCATCCTGCTTTATGGAATTCACACCGTGGTTGTGGGCGAAAACCGGACCTTTATGGGCGAAGAAGATCTCTTACGCTCCCGTGGAGTCACCGTAAAGGTGCTTCAGGATGAGAACTGCTTCCGCCTCATGCAGGATTTTATCCGGACCAGGCCAGCAGTATGGAATGAGGATATCGGTGAATAACCGCTCAGGCAGCCTCATCATCTCTGCGGCGCGGCGGCGAGTCATCCGGCCGTCCATACTCCTCATGTGTGTGTACGGGCCGCTCTGGATGCGCTGCCGCGTCTTCCACGCCCTCCACCGCAGCGGCTTCAATGGCCTGATCAGTATCGGCAAGCTCTTCCACTGATTCACTGTCGGCTTCTTCAACGGATGATAGCCGTTGAGAGTCTCCTGATTGGCCTCCGCTGTCTGGCCCAACCTCACCTGGATCACGGCCCAGTTCATCCAGGCCGGCTCTTTCGTCGGTCTTCAACTCAGGTGAGCGTTCGTCCTTTTGTTCTTGCTGCATATTCTTCTTTTTCCGTGCCATGCCATGCTCCTCTGTTAACGCAGAAGCGTCTCTGATTTCATCCTCTAAGTGCTTGGATGCAGAGATTAACGAGTGCAACATTGGCGTATGAGAGAGGAAGAAAACGTTACTTTTGTCACAGCTTTGTTCCGGAATCAGAACAAAACGCAGATACCAGAAACCCCAAACGGCAATATGCTAACTTTGCTGCAGGGAAAAACACCTGTAATATGAAAGAACCACTCCGTGGCAAGGACATGATTTACCGGGCGGCTGAAAACTTTAAAGAACGCACGCTAGGCACGCTTCCCACCCTGCTGGAACGGCTGGCCTACATCTGTTCATTGCAGATGCCGGATGGCCAGTACCGCCACTGGGGCCTGACGCGGGCATTCGGCGCGCGCCAGGCACAGGATGCAATCCGCACTGCTCACGCTGATATTGCAGTGGCCATGGTGGAATCAACAGTGCGCGAAGTTTATCGCGAATATCAGGAAGCTGTAGGACGCGAGAATGGGCCAGAGGTGCTGAAGCCCGAGTCTTTCATCCTCACTGCGCCGGTCAATGACGACGCACTTCTTTCGGCTCACCTTCGCCTTCTTCAGGACTCGGTACAAGCCCTTGCTCATCAGGAGCGTACCACTCCACAAGTCGCATAGCCACGCCCACAACCTGCCCAATGACTTCCGCTTCCTGGGGATGTTTGAGGATTCTTGGCGGCACCGGTGAGAGCGGGTGCGATTGCAGCACAATCTCTCCCCTCCGAACGGAACACCAGCAGCACAAGTGCCCATCCCGCGTTTCCACGAAATAGATGGGCCGCTCCAGTTCTGAACGCCACTTCCCCTCTTCCACGCGTGTGCGGTCTTCATCTACCTGCACGAACGAGCCGGGCAGCAACAGCGGATACATGGTGAGGTCTTCCGTTCCAATGTATGCGTAGGTGTACTTGCGTTTGGAAAGCTCTTGTAGATACTGCAGCGGGACCACGCCCCAGTTCTCAATCATACGGCCCAGGTCGCTGGAACGGCGGATATCAAAACCAGGGTCAAACTTCACCGGAACCTGCGCCGTACCGCGCGCTGTGACAATGTCAAGCCGGTGGGTCTTGCCTGGTTTGCAGATTGCATAATCTGACACCGTCGAGCCAAGATCGATCCCATAAAGCTTCAAGAGCTCGGCAAAATCCGCCCGGTAAATGACAGAAAGCACATACAGGCGGTAAATGCTGGGGATTACGCCTTTGGTTTCGATATCTGAGAGACGGCTGGGATTGATAACGAAATCTTCGATACCTCGCGAATCGGCCAGCGCAATGCTCGCAACTTCCACATCGCGCAAGGTAAGACCAATTTGCTCACGCAGTTCCCGTAATTTTTTTCCCGCTGACAACACTCGGTTTTCCTCTTGCCCTTTATCTCGCATGCTTCAGGAGCAACGCGAAACAGGAACACTGTTTAAGCCACCGGACCCGGGGAAACTACCTTAACCCATAGTTTCGTCCAGTTCAACTGGATGCTTTTCATACCTTCGCCTTGTAGTAGACGAAGAGTAGTTTCATTTAGTTCCATCCGCCGTCTTGCCTTGGACTTGCTCCCGGAGAGGGCCCTTCAGAGGGACCGTTAATTGCGAAATAGCGTCATTCGTTCTTCGATTTCCGTCTTTTGGGCCGCCGTAAGGGGGAGTAGGGGCAGCCTTGGAGGACCACCATAATAGCCGTTCAGATCCATGGCGTGTTTGATTGCCGGTATGCCCATTTGAGAAACAACCCGTTTGGTGGCTGGCTCAAGCTTTTGTTGCTTTGACCTGGCCAGTTCCAAGTCATTGTCTCTAAATGCGGCGTAGATTTCAAAACAAATCGTAGGAGCTGGAGCAGCGAAGCCCAGGACCCCTCCGCTGGCGCCTACCTGAAGTGAATCCAGCAAGGTATGTGCCGCTCCCACAAGTATTTGGAAGCCCACTTCCTTGCTCCGCGTCTTGATCCTCGGGCTCGTTGCCACAGCTGTGCCGCTGCTCCCAGTGAGTTCACCCACACTTACCAGTTGACCGCCATTCTCACTAGCTCGTGCTGCAAGCATGCGTTCCGTTACAGCCTGTTGCACCTCTGTCACGGTGGTGGTCCTTTTGATATGGCGGGTAGCCTGCACCATGGCGGCTACTTTCTCAACGTTGCCGCTGGACTCCTTGATGCCGATGATATTGCTGTGTTCCGCAAGCTCGGTAATCACCTCCAGCGGCAGGTCATAGGCGGTGAAGGGCGGCACTGTATAAAGAATGACTGGTAAGGGCGAGCGGTCTGCCACCGTACGATAAAAAGCCAGCATGGCTTCGGGCGTCATCTGTGAGCGGTAAAAGTGGGGCGTGCGAACCAGCGCCGCGTCATACTTCAGGGTGGCCGCATACTCGGTGAGGCGCAGAGTCTCAATCACGGATTCTGCGCCTGTACCGGCAATCAAAACCTTTTCTGGTGCTGCTACTTCCGCAGAAGTCCGCAGCACCTCCCGGCGTTCTTCATCGCTCAGCATTACCGCTTCCCCGGTAGATCCAAGCACCACCATCCCGGCAACCGGCGTTCGCGAGTAGCGGTCAATGTTGTGTTCAATTTTTTTGTGATAAAGGCCGCCATCGGCATAAAAAGGCGTGGTCACTGCGGGGAATATTCCCTGGAGAAGCATTCTTATATTTTAAAACACCGCGCAAGCAGGGCCAGGAATAAACTCCACCACGTCAGTTAAAAAACTGCAAATGCAAAAACAGAAGCCCTGCAGCAGGGCAGGGCTTCCGCAATTTTGATGAAAACCGGGACTCAAATTGCGATGGGCAGAGGCGCCATTTCTGGCGATTGCAGCTTGCCCAGCCGCACCACGTTTTCACGCAGCTTCTGGTATTCCGGCGCCAGCACTGCCGGGGTCAGTTGCAGCGATGGCACAGCATACTCCATGGAAAGCTTGGCAAGAGCCAGCAGGCACTGCAGGCGCAGCTGGGTGGCCAGATCAATCACCTGCACAGCAGTCCGCGCGACTTCCGGATCAGGATTCTGGCGCGATGCTTCTCCCAGTCCCATTACGAGTGACGCGTTGTTGGCAATTCTGCCCACGTAGCGCATCGTTACAGCCACACGCTGGCGTTTGATCCTGGAAAAGCGTGAGCGTGGCAGACGCTGCTTCAGGAATGTCTCGTCATCACGATCCACAAGCGTGCGGAATGCTTTCAGGTCCACGGCACGTACGGTTTGGCCTGCACGCCGTCTCCGGGCACGCACAGCCATATAGAACAACCCGACGGCGCCCAATGCCAACGCAATCACGATTAAGGTAATCATTGTTGTATAAGCTCCATGACCGCCTGGTTCCACTGCTCCAGTTGCGTCCGCTGCGGCAACTCGACTTTGCCGACGGTGCGCTCAGGCGCAAGCAGGTAACCGATCCAGATAACAAGACTGGTGTTGAAACCCAAAATACGAACTACATTCAAA
>DASUBD010000397.1:0-3615 GCA_035763445.1 Candidatus Angelobacter sp. | reverse complement strand
CGAGTTGCTCCATGGATCCGCCCGGCAGCTTTTGAATCCGCGCATTCCACTCGTCTGGAGGCAAGAAGATATCTTCCGGGGTGGCCAGTTTGCCCACCAGGCTCTGCTCGTGGCGGCGAACAACCTTCTCCCACCAGCGTTGCTGCTCGGCTTCAATGGAAGAGGGTTCATCCGTAAAAACCACAGCGTTCGGCAACAGATCAAAAATCGTGTTCGGCGCTCCGGCGTTGGCGTAATACTCCCAACCGGGAAAAACGGTCACGCCGGTTTCTGCCAAGGCGCTGCGCATAGTTTCGCTATCTGCCTGGACGCGCGAGCCGGAGAGCCGCGCATGTACTTCCGTGAGAACTTCTTCCCGGACCGGAATTTCAGTCAACGGGAGCAGCACCACTTCATCCACCGGAGCAGCAGAACGCTGTGTGCCGGGATCAAATTTGCGGATGGACTCCACATCATCGCCAAACAGCTCAATGCGGAGCGGCCTGTCGGCCTCGGGCGGATACGCATCGATCAATCCACCGCGGACGGCGTACTGCCCCGGCATCTCCACCACATCCACCGCCGTATAGCCCACGGTGTTGAGGTGTTCCACCAACGCTTCCACGTTCATGGATTCTGCACGGCAGATGGTCCTTGCCAGCGCTGCGTAATGTTCCGCTGAGCGCAGGCGCATGGCTGACGCTTCCATTGGCGTGACCACTATCTGTGCTACGCCTGTGGCGATCTTCCACAGGGCCGTAGCACGCTCCTCCTGAATTTCAGGATGCGGCGACATGTTTTCAAACGGCAGGACATCGTAGGCAGGAAGCTTGACTACGCTATGCGGGCTGCAGGCGCCGGTGAGTTCGCAAAAAGACTGCACCACGGCGAATAGCCCTTCCGCCGCGCGATTCGTGGCGGCAACAAGGACCAGCGGCTTACCCGCGGCTCGATGGAGATAAGGAACCAGAAGAGCTTTGGCGGCAGGAACCAGGCCGGACAGACGAATACGCCCCGCAGGCGGAGCCGACTCCCCCCTACGCTGTTTTAGATATGCCGCCGCCTGTAGAAAACCCGAGCTTTTTTCCACGTCCGCCAGGACTTCGCGGACGAAGGGAAGAATCACATAACTATTTTACTTGAAGAACTGCTTAAGACGCTTTCTTGCCTGACGCGTAGATTCGAGATGCCAGTCCAAGCCCGGTCACAAGGCAAATAATGCCTATTAAAAAGTTCCAGTACATCAATGACCATGAGAGTTGGTCCTGCCGAAGGAAAAGCACATCGTAGTGTTCCTTCTTAATGAACCAATTGACGACAGCAGAAAGACCGAATCCAAGTGGCTCATCAATTCCCACAACAAATGCCTGGATAGCATTCAAAAGAAGCATTGCACTCAGCACGCCGCCGATGCTCACGTGGAAACGAGGGTGTCTGATACTCAATACACTCATCCGTTTACTCAAAAAGATCAGCGGCAGCTGTTGTCTCTTGCGGTTGTGCCGAACTGGCTTCCGGGAGAGAGTACAGCCAGAAATACAAGAGCCACGCAACAGCCAGGTAGAGAATGGCCGTCAACAACGGAGAGATCAAAGTCGACCACGGAAACGACGTCGACTCGCTGAGACCAAAAACAGAATGCTGCCTCCCCCTGCCGGAAACGTAAAAATCAATAGGGCGGATCACGCTGGTGATCAGAATGCCGGCCGTTTGCGCCAAGATAAAACCAATGGTGATGGCGCCGATGTATTCATGGCGCAGAATTTCGCGCAGTTTTTGCATTTAAGCTCCTCGATACCTGCATCGCACAAGTCGCGCCTTCACACGTTGACCTTGTTTTCTCCCAGTACCACTTTTATGTCCATCTTTTTCTTGCCCCGGTAAATGGTCACGGTTACTGTGTCGCCCGCCCGGTGTTTCTGCATGATGTGCGAGAGTTCCTGCTGGTCCGTAACCTGATCGCCATCAATGGCCACGATCAAATCACCGCCAATCGCAATGGGTGTGTTCCCCAGATAAGCCCGTTCGTTTCCGCCACGCAACCCGGCGCGCTCCGCGGCACTGCCCTGGACCACCTGCATGATCAGCAAACCTGAATCCGCTGGGAGTCCCATCTGGTCGGCCAAATCCGGTCCAATGGGCAACGTGCGCACGCCCAGCGTGGGATAGCGAGCGTATCCCAGGTGAACCAGGTCGTCCAGAACTGCCTTGGCCGTGTTAATGGGAATGGCAAAGCCGATGCCTGCGCTCTGCTCCGCGCCGCCGGTAAGGATCATGGAATTGATACCGATGACTTGCCCGTGCGAGTTAAGAAGCGGCCCGCCGGAGTTGCCGGGGTTGATGGCGGCGTCGGTCTGGATAGCCTCATCAATAAACCCGCGTTCCCCGCGCACTGACCGGATGGAGCTGATGATGCCGCGCGTCATGGTGCCGCTCAAACCGAACGGATTCCCGATGGCAAAGACCTTCTGTCCTACCACCAAACTCTTCGAGTCTCCGATTTCCGCCGCGGGCACTTTGCTGTTGGGGATCTGGATTACCGCCAGATCGTGCGCAGGGTCCACTCCAACCACCTGCGCTTTGAACTTGGACTTATCGCTGGTGGTCACCTCAACCTGCCGCGCCCCTTCAATCACGTGGTAGTTGGTGAGGATATGTCCCTCGCCATCAATGACAAAACCGGAGCCCATACCTTTCTGCGGTACCGCGCCGTAAAAAAAGTCGTACGCGACGGTAGTGGAAGTAATATTCACCACGCTGGGCAAGGCTTTCTTGTAGACGCTGATATTGAGCTGCTCTTCTGAATCGAAGGGTGGCGGCGCTGCCTCTGTCAGTTCCACGTGCGCGGGGCGGCTCACCCATGAAGGCAGGAGCGGCCCGCGTGTGTACGTTGTGAGCAGGTAAAAACAAGCCGCCAGCAGAATGGCAAGGAAAACAGGACGCAACAACTTCATTTCTCACCTTTGGAAGGCCTGGCGCTTCGCCAGTACCCTTAGCTCAGAATAAATCCTTTCCACCTGGTGGCGCGTCAGCTCGATGGGCCCGGAATTATCGACGACAAAATTCGCTCTGCGCACTTTTTCATCGTCACTCATCTGGGCTTTGCTGCGCCGCTCCACTTCACCGCGTGCCGCCATTTCAGGCATTCCCGCCCGTGCTGCATAGCGCGCCACTTTCTGCTCAGGCCGGCAGGTAACCACAATAATGGTGTCAAAGTGCTCCCGCGCTCCTGCTTCCAGAATAAGCGCAGCTTCCACCATGGCGATGGCGTAAGGATCTCTTTCACCAATCTGGTACATCCACTGCTCCTGCCGTTTTATGACGGCAGGATGAACAATCTTGTTGAGCTCTTCCACCCGGCCGTTGTCGAACGCCGCTGTCGCCAAACGCGGGCGATCAATTTCGCCGTCAGGACGGACAATGTCGGGCCCGAACTTCTCCACCAGTTCCTGGTAAACCGGCTCGCCCGGCCGGTAGAGTTCATGCGCAATGGTATCGGCCTCAATCAGGTGCGCGCCAAGATCGGAGAACATTTTGCCCACCGTAGTTTTACCGCAGGAAATTCCACCGGTAAGCCCGACACGAAGCATCAGCGTTTACCTCCGCTCTCGCCGCATCCGGCAAGCCTTCACCGTA
>DASUBD010000396.1:0-2828 GCA_035763445.1 Candidatus Angelobacter sp. | reverse complement strand
GTGTGCTGGTCCAGAATGCTCTGGATCCGGGCGTTCAGTTTGTCGCGGTGTGCCAGCAGTTCATCCAGTTCCACTTCTCCCAGCACAGACCGCAAGGTGGTCTGGGCGAACTGTTGTGTCTGCCAATAATAGTTCTGCACCTGAACCACAGCCTGGGGCGCATTCACCACACGCCAGTAGATCACGGCATTTACTTTCAAGGTGACGTTGTCGCGGGTGATGATGTCCTGCGGGGGGACTTCGAGCGCCTGCTGGCGAAGATCAACTCGCACCATGCGGTCCACGGGCGCAAAGACAAGGATGACGCCGGGACCTTTCGCGTTTTCCATGAGGCGGCCAAGCCGGAAGATTACGCCTCGTTCGTATTCGCGCAGAATTTTGATGGAGTTAATGATGTACAGCGCAAAGATAACGACAATAACGAGAAGTGGAATGGAAAATCCCACAATGCCTCCTGCCAACGCTTAATTCGCGGTGCAATCGGATTCTATGGCATCCGAGCTGCTCCCGAAACAAAAAATCAAAACTTCGCCGCTACCGGCGTCGATTGTGCCGCTGGTTCCACATGCAATGTCAGCTTGTGGACGCGCCGCACAATCACGGGCTGTCCCACGTCTACGTTGCTGTTCGCCACTGCGTCCCACACCTCCCCGCGAATAAAGACTTTGCCCGCAGGCATTAGTGGCGAACTTGTAGTGCCAATCTCGCCAATCAGCCCCTGCTCGCCAGTCACAACCTTGTTCTGTCGCGCTCTGAGCGCAATGGTCATGAGAAACACAGTGATTACAGCGAGCGGAATGCTGACAGAAAGCGCCGTCCACCATTTCACCCGCATCTGCGGGATGGGCCCATCTACCAGCAGCAGAGAACCCAGAACCATCATGACCGCGCCGCCAATCGCCAGCACGCCATGCGTCTGGAATTTGGCTTCCAGCGCAAAGAACCCGAAGGCGCACAGGATAAGTACCAGAGAGATGGTGCGGAATGGCAGCATGTCCAGGGCGTAAATCGCGAGCAGCACAGCAATGAAACCAACAGCCCCTGGAACCACCGCGCCGGGATGATTGAATTCGAAGTAAATACACAGGAGGCCGATTGCGAGTAACAGAAGCGTGATATTGGGATCCATCAGCACGGAGAGAATCTGCTCACGCAAGGTCATCTCATACACTCGCACGGGCTGGTTGGCTAAATGCAAAACGATTTTTGTGCCGTCAAAACGGGTGATGGTTTTTCCATCGAGCTGGCGAAACAAATCTGCATCGTCTTTCGCAATGTAATCGATCAGGCGTTGAGACAGCGCCTCATCCGCTGTAAACGCCTTTGACTGGCGCACAGCGCTCTCCGCGACTTCAACGTTTCGCCCGCGTTTGCTCACGTAAGAGCGCATCAACGAAGCCGCGTAATTTTCCATCTTCTCTTTCATCACTGGATCCATCGGGTGCCCATCACCCCACACAGGGTGAGCGGCTCCCGTGTTGGTTCCCGGAGCCATGGCGGCTACATCGGCGGATTCAAGGATAAAAAAACCCGCTGAGGCCGCTCCGCTGCCGGAAGGCGTTACATAAATGATCACCGGAACCGGCGAGGAAAGGATTTTGTGGATGATGTCTTCCATGGAAGACATGAGGCCACCCGGCGTGCGCAGCTCAATCAGCAGCGCTTCCGAGTGCGATTTCTGCGCTTCCTGGATGGCGCGATCAAAGCGCTCCTCTGACAGCGGCTGGATGGTTCCGTCAATCACCAGCTTCAACACGTCAGCCGAGGCGCGCAATGGCGCCAGCCCCAGAATGAGTGTGAGAACGAATTTCCAAACCATCCGGACGCGCATAAGTCTTACCTCTTTGCCTCTACTTCTGTTTGTCAGACGATCTTGCCGTCAGGTCGTGTTTAAACTCGAGCGCCGCCGCGTTTGAGGGATCCAGTGCCAGCGCCTGCTCTACATTCTTTTCCGCATCTCCGGCGTGGTCCTGGGCCAGATCGAGCCGCGCCAAAATCAGGTAAGCCTCCGGTGAAGGCTTTAACCTAAGTGATTCGCGTGCCTCATCGCGGGCACCGGTGGCGTTCTGTTTGGCTTCCAGCACCTGCGCCAGTCCCGCGTGCGCGCCGGCGTTAGCGGGATCCAGCGTCACGGCTTCGCGAAACTCCTTCTCCGCCTGGCTGATCAGGCTCTGGTCCAGCAGCTCCCGGCCACGCTGAACGTGAAATGCACCATGAGCTGCAGGATCGGTATGCGCCAGCCGGGCTTCTTCAGCATTCTGCAATTCCAGCGCAAGTTGACGGAAGCTCGACTCGTCATAATTGCGCTTGATTCTTTCCAGCGGCAGACGCGGAACGGTGGTGGCGCCGGAGGAAATGGTGTCCAAAAACCCTTTGGCTTCAGGATCGCTACGCAGTTCAAGCGATGCTCGTAATTCGCGAACCGACGATTGCGTATCACCTTCGCGATACAACTCCACGGCCAGATTAAAGTGATAATCAGGATCACTCGGATCAGTCTGAACGCTCTTTTCAAAATAGTTACGCGCCTGCTTGCTTCCGCGACGCGCTTCCACCACCCCGAGGTCGTTATAAATCTCTGTCAAAGGCAGGCGCGTTGAAAGGTCCTGAAATGCAGCGGCAGCTTTGTCCAACTGATTGGCATAAAAAGCAGCCAAACCGAGATAGAACTGAGCTTCATTACTGTTTGCATCACCTTTGGGAACCTTTGCCAGCCAGTTCAAGGCCTGTTCGTAATTTCGCGTCTCATAGTAGGCCTTGCCCAGATGCAGCATGGCCAGAGTATGGCTGGGCTCGAGCCGGAGCACCTGTTGAAAGCGCCTGATCTT
>DASUBD010000395.1:0-11336 GCA_035763445.1 Candidatus Angelobacter sp. | reverse complement strand
CGGCCGCGGCGACATGCTGGTCGCGCCAGATTCACGCCCTCAGACCTCTTCACGGATACAAGCTCACCTGATCTGGATGCATCCCGAGCCGATGCGGGCAGGCAAGAAACTTCTGTTGAAGCACACCACCCGTACAGTGCGCGCAACAGTGACCCGGATTCGCCATCGCGTGGATGTGAATACGCTTTGCGAGAGCGGGGCAGGATTGCTGCAGATGAATGACATCGGCTGCGTCACCATAGAAAGCACGCAGCCGTTGCATTTCGATCTCTACCGCTACAACCGAACCACCGGAAGCTTCATCCTCATCGATCCCACGCACAATGGCACGGTTGCTGCCGGCATGATCATTGAGAACCAAAGTGCGGAGGCGGAACTGCTCCCTGCCCGAAGGGTCCGGCTCTCAGAACGCATTCGGCGCAACGGCCACCCTCCGGTAGCAGTATGGGTGATGAATCGGCCCGATCTGGCGCTAGTCCTGGAGCGGGCAATTTTTGAGCGCGGGTGGAACGCTCAGATTTTGTCTGCAGACGAGTTTGAACCGCATCAGCTGAAAGCTGCAGCAAAAGTTCTTCAAGCTTCCGGAGCGATCACACTTCTTTCTGTGCCCGCAAATGTGGCGGCTGGGCTGCAGGCGGATATTCAAAGCATCTTCGGGCGCGAATACTTGTTTGAAATTTCATCGGCGGAAGACGGATCCGGGGACATTGTGGCCGCGTTGCTGCAACGCTTAGAGAGGCTGGCAGGAGGAGTGCATGAAAACCCACTCGCTTGATTTAAACGAGCATCAACCGGCGGAGGCATTGATTCATCGCGTGGTCCGGGACGAACCTGGCCAGTTTTGCATCACCTCAAGTTTCCAGGCCGAGGATATGGTGGTGCTGGATCTCGTCCGCCACTGGCTTCCGAATATCGCCGTGCTGTTTCTGGACACGGGCTATCACTTTCGTGAGACATATGCCTACCGCGACCGCATGTCTGCAGCGTGGAAGCTGAATCTCGTGAATCTGCTTCCCGCCACAACGGTTGCAGATCAGGAGCGCGCGTTGGGCCTGCTGTACCTGATTGATCCCACGCAGTGCTGCCAGCTGCGTAAGGTTGCCCCGCTCATGCGCGCACTGGAGGGTTTCGAAATCTGGTTCACGGGGCTGCGCCGGGAGCAGTCTCCCACGCGCGCTAATTTAAAAAAAATGGAAATGCACCGGCTTCCCAGCGGCAAGGAAATTCTGAAAGTGAGTCCAATCGCAGATTGGAATTGGAGAGAAGTTCTGAGTTACATGGAGGAACACAACATTCAGAAGCTCCCCTTGTACGAGCAGGGCTATCGCAGCATCGGTTGTGAACCATGCACCAGTCTTCCCACAAATCCTGAGGATCCCCGTTCCGGACGCTGGTCGGGGAAAAAACTGGAGTGCGGCATTCACACCGTCACCCGGCAGGATCAATGAAATGCAGGTGCTGATTGGATTTGTAATCGCACTGATTCTTGGACTTACCGGAGCCGGTGGAGGAAGCCTGGCCACTCCCGCCCTGGTACTGCTTACAGGAATGCCGGCAGCCGAAGCCGTGGGTACGGCGCTGGTGTTTACCACCGCAGTTCGCCTGCTCGCCACTCCCTTTTATCTGTTCGGAAGGCAAGTTCATTTTAGATGCCTTGGGTTCATGTTATTTGGAGCTCTGCCCGGCCTGCTTGCGGGCACGTATCTCTTGCATGGAGTCAATGCGCGGTTATCCAGGCCTGCCGTGCTCCTCTTCGTCGGCAGCGTGCTGATTCTCTGTTCAGTATTTACAAGCCTGCGTAAGCATGATCTGAAAAGGCGAGCAAGCAATCGCCCGGCGTCATGGCTGGGGTGGATGGCGCTGCCTATCGGGGTTGAAACAGGATTTTCAGCGGCAGGCGCGGGGGCGCTGGGGACGCTATTGCTGCTCAACTTTTCCGGTCTCAGTGCAGCGGAGGCAGTGGGAACAGACCTGGTCTTCGGAACTGCGCTCGCGGGCTTGGGAGCCCTCTTTCACTTTAGTTTTGGAACCATCAGCGGCGCCATGCTGAAAACCCTTTTGTTGGGTGGAATCCCTGGCGTTCTGGTCGGATGCATCCTGGCGCGGCGGATGAGAGTCAGCATCTTGCGAAAAGCTATTGTCGTTGTTAGCGGCTTATTGGGGCTGGAACTTCTTTTCGCTGGAGCACGATCGTTGCTGTAAGGCGTAAGGCCGGGGATGCAGCATTCATCAGAGATACGGGCCGCGATTGCCTGGTTCAGCTCTGACGAACAGTAATCTCCGCGGAAATTTACTTTTCTTAACCAGCAAACCTGCTACTTACCAGTTCTCATGTGAACCGCGCCTTAAGCCTAAGCCATCCAATTTAAAAGAGATTAAAAGATGCGATTGCTTGTCGGAAACTGTCTGCTTGCTTTGTTGCTGCTGGTTGCGGGCTGCGGGAAAAATGACAAATCTGCGAACGGCGCAGCTTCGGGCGGGAACCCAGGTGCGTCGGCAAACCCCGCTCTTGTGGCTCCTCCGGTCACCGTGGCTGTGGCCCAGCAGGAGCCCGTGCCCATTGAGATTGATGCCATTGGAAACGCCCAGCCGTATCGGACCGTTCAGGTGAAGTCCATGGTGGATGGGCAGATTGATCGGGTCGCGTTGAAGCAGGGGCAGGACGTACGCGCCGGTCAGGTCATGTTCCAACTTGATAAGCGACCATTCAAGGCAGCTCTGGACCAGGCGCTGGGAAGGCTGGCGCAAGATGAAGCCACCGCCGCAAACAACAAAGCTTTGGCAGCCCGCGCCAACACTCTTCTCAAAGAAGGTATTCTGGCGGCCCAAGACGTACAAACCACCACCGCTCAAGCACAAGCCAGCGCGGCCGCCGTGCAGGCGGATAAAGCTGCAGTGGAGCAGGCCAGGGTCAATCTCGGATACACCGATATCGTAGCTCCCATCAATGCTCGCGCCGGCGCGGTGCTGATCAACCTGGGAAACCTGGTCAAAGCAAACGACACCAATCCACTGACTACGCTCAACGAAATCGAGCCTATTTATGTATCCTTCAACATTCCGGAAGCCCAGCTCTCTGAGTTGAGGGCGCGAGGTGAAAAGAACCTCAAAGTGACTGCGTATCCTCCCAATCAGCAACAGGGAGCGCAAGGGAAGCTTACATTTATTGACAACGCTGTGGACGCCACCACCGGCACCATTCGACTGATGGCCACCTTCCCCAATCATGACCGACGGCTCTGGCCGGGACAGTATCTGAACGTGAAGCTGGTGCTAGGGACAGATTCTCATGCCATTGTGGTTCCTGCAAAGGCTGTTCAAGCCGGGCAGCAGGGGAAATTCGTCTACGTGGTGCAGCAGGACGGGAAGGCTGTGGTGACGCCGGTAAAAAGCTCACGGAATTATCAGCAGCTTGCCGTCATCGATAGCGGTGTTTCTGCAGGCCAGTCCGTTGTGATTGATGGACAGGCGCGCGTGGTTCCTGGCTCCAAAGTCAACGTGGTTAAAACGGTGCAAACAAATCCACCATCGAATCAGCCAGCCAGCGAAGCGGCGCTTTCCGGAGAATCGCAATGACAGGGCTGTTCATTCGCCGTCCCATTATGACGTGCCTCGTCATGGCGGCCATTCTTGTCTTCGGCATCTTTGCCTACCGGACTCTGCCGGTCAGCGACCTCCCGAACGTTGATTTTCCTACCATCCAGGTGAGCGCGTCGCTTCCCGGCGCAAGTCCTGAAACGATGGCCTCTTCCGTGGCTACGCCGCTGGAGAAACAGTTCACCACCATTGCGGGCATCAGCCAGATGACCTCAACCAGCCAGTTGGGGTCCACCAGCATCACCATTCAGTTTGATCTTTCCCGCAACCTTGATGGCGCAGCGGTCGACGTGCAATCCGCCATCGCTGCTGCTGGAGGCCAGCTTCCGCCCAACCTGCCCACGCCGCCAACTTTCAAGAAGGTAAATCCTTCTGATTCGCCCATTCTTTATCTCGCGCTCAGCTCCACGAGTCTGCCGATCTATTCGGTGGACGAAGCGGCTGAAACCACCATTGGCCAGCAGCTCTCCATGCTTCCCGGAGTGGCCCAGGTGCAGGTGTTTGGAGCCGCCAAATATGCGGTGAGAGTTGACGCTGATCCAAACAAGCTGGCGTCCCTGCAGGTGGGGATCAATGACCTTGCCACTGCCGTCCAGAACGGCAATACGAATTTGCCGGTCGGCAGCATCTACGCTCCGGACAAAACCTACACGCTTCAATCCAACGGGCAGTTGACCAATGCCGCCCAGTTCCGGCCATTGATAGTTACTTATCGCAACGGCGCTCCCGTGCGGCTGGACCAGTTGGCCAACGTGTATGACGGCGTGCAGGACGAGTATTCCAAAAGTTGGTTCAACAATCAGCGCGCTGTGGTACTGGCCATTCAGAAACAGCCCGGCACCAACACGGTTGAGATTGCAAATTCCATCAACCAGATGATGCCTCGTCTTAAGCAGCAGATCCCCACGGCCATCTCTATCACCACGCTGTATGACCGGTCAGTTTCCATCCGCACTAGCGTTGACGATGTGAAGTTCACGCTGCTGCTCACCATCGCCCTGGTTGTGCTGGTTATTTTCCTTTTTCTGCGGAATCTTTCTGCCACCATCATCCCCAGCCTGGCTTTGCCCATGTCGATCATCGGGACGTTCATGGTGATGTATGTGCTTGGATACACGGTGGACAATCTCTCATTGATGGCGCTCACGCTATCCGTGGGTTTCGTTGTGGATGACGCCATCGTCATGCTGGAAAACATTGTGCGTCACATGGAGATGGGCAAGAGTCCCATGAAGGCAGCGCTGGATGGCGCCGGCGAGATTGGCTTCACCATTCTGTCCATGACGCTCTCACTCGCTGCGGTATTTATCCCCATTCTGTTCATGGGCGGCATCATTGGCCGGTTGCTGCACGAATTCGCGGTTGTGATCACGTCCGCCATTCTGGTTTCCGGCGTTGTGAGCCTTACGCTGACTCCCATGCTCTCCAGCCGCTTTCTGCGCGCTCCATCGGAAACAAAACATGGGCGTTTCTACAACGTATCTGAGCGCGTCTTTGATGCCGGGCTGCGCTTCTATGAGCGAACGCTGAAATCAGTACTCAGGTGGAAGTTCGCCACTCTGCTGCTGAGCTTCGGTGTGATTGCCCTGACGGTGTTTCTCTACAGCGTCTCGAAAACCGGCTTTATTCCCAACGAGGACCAGGGACTGGTTTTTGGTTTCGTGCAGGCGCCGGAAGGCGTCGGCTTTGACACCATGGGAGAAAAGATCCAGCAGATTGCCGACCTTATTGAACATGATCCCAGCGTGCTCTACACCATGGCGTCTTACGGCAATCCGGTCAATCAGGGACGAGTGTTTTTCCACCTGAAGGATGTGAAGGACCGCCCGCAGCACATGAGCGCCGACCAGATCATCAATGAGCTCCGCCCCAAGCTGGCGCAGGTGCAGGGTGTATTTGTCTTTCTCCAGGTACCGCCCACCATTAACGTTGGCGGCAAGCTTACCAATGCTCAATATCAGTACACATTGCAGTCGCCGGATACCAATGAGCTGTACACCGTGGCGCCGAAGATGCTTGATGCGCTACGCAAGCTGCCCATGCTCCGCGACGTGAACACTGACCTGCAGGTGCATAATCCCCAGTTGATGCTGAAGGTGGATCGCGACAAGGCATACACTCTGGGTCTCACCGCGCAGCAGGTTTCAGACGCTTTGTACTCGGCTTTCGGCCAGCGTCAGGTAAGCACCATCTACACACCCAGTAACGAGTATTACGTGATCCTCGAACTGGCGCCGGAATATCGCAACAATCCTCAGGCGCTCTCCATGATTTACGTTCGCGCGGCCGATGGGAAACTTGTGCCACTCAACACCGTGGCCAGCGTTGCCCCGGATACGGGGCCGCTCACGGTCAACCACCTGGGACAACTCCCGGCCGTGACGCTCAGCTTCAACCTGAAAGAAGGTGTCGCACTGGGGGACGCAACCAAAGCTGTGGAGCAGGTGGCACAACAAACCTTGCCCGCCACCGTGCAGCGCAGTTTCCAGGGCACGGCACAGGCCTTCCAGCAGTCCTTCTCAGGGCTGGGGTTCCTGCTGCTTGCTGCGATTGCGGTGATCTACATTGTTCTGGGGATTCTTTATGAGAGCTTCATTCACCCCATTACCATTTTGTCCGGCCTGCCGTCAGCAGCGGTGGGCGCTCTAGCCACGCTCCTGATTTTCCATGAGGAACTAAACCTCTACTCCTTCGTCGGAATCATCATGCTGATCGGCATCGTGAAAAAGAATGCGATCATGATGATCGATTTCGCGCTAGAGAACGAGCGTACCCGGGGAGAAACTCCAGAAGAGTCCATCTTCCAGGGCGCGCTGGTGCGCTTCCGCCCCATCATGATGACCACCATGGCTGCGTTGATGGGCACCTTGCCGATTGCTATCGGCTTTGGCGCGGGCGCCGGTGCTCGGCGCGGATTGGGGCTGGCTGTGGTTGGCGGCCTGATCTTCTCGCAGCTCGTCACCCTCTACATCACGCCTGTGTACTACGTGTATCTGGATCGCGTGCAGAACCGGATGAATCGGACCTGGGAGCGCTGGACTGGGCGGGGCAAACGTCGCAAAGCTGCAGATCTGGAGAAGGAAGCAGAGCTGGTCCGGCGATAAGAAGATTCGGGTTTCCAGTAATTTTCGACAAGGCAGTCCTGAGCTGAAGTCAACTGCTTGTTTGATGTTTGCCGCCGAGCAGTTTACCCGACTACTCTCGTTTTTCCGCTGGTCTCAGCAACCATTCCTGCTGGTCCTAGTTCTAATCGGTTAAGCAGTTCCCGTCCTTGGTATTGCGTATGCGTAAATTCCTGCCGTTTATTCTGTTGTTCGCTTACCCCTTGCACTTGCTGGCACAGGGTACTCCGCCCACGGATCCTGGCCAGGGGCAGCAAGCACAGTTAAAAGTGAGAGGCACGCCGCCGGTTTCGGAGCCGAGTACGATTCAGCAGGTGAAGAGTCTGGTGAAACACCAGATTAACAATGCCATCATGGCGAATCCTTATCCAGCTTTGGATGAATGGCAGCCGCTTACGCCCAGGCAAAAGTTCCACATTTTTCTTGCACACACGTACTCACCACGCACATTCGTGAGCGCAAGCATCGATGCTACAAAGGACAAGATTGACGCGGACAATCGGGAGTACGAGAGAGGCGCCATGGGCTGGGGGCAGCATTACGGAATTGAGCTGGCCACCAGCGAAACCGATGTCTTCTTTGAGCGCTTTCTCATACCAACGGTCCTGAAGCAGGACCCGCGATACTTCCGGAATCCTCAGTTGCCGTTCTTTCGCCGTGCGCTGTATTCCATGAGTCGCGTGCTGATCACACGCGATGACAGTGGCCACTCGACATTTAACGCTTCCAAAGTTCTTGGCGGGGCTGCCTCGCAGGCCCTTTCAGATCTGTATGTGCCAGGCCATGCGCAGGGCATGGGGCCTATCCGCGACCGTGTGACGTTTGATCTGCTGCGCGATGCCGGCCTCAACCTGTTTCACGAGTTCTGGCCTGATATGCGCCGCAAAATTTTTCACCGCTAAACCTTGCCTTCAGGTCCGAAGATGGAGAGCAGGTGGCCATCAGGATCGCGGAAGTGTGCAGCCCAATCGGTTGGGGTCACCTGCCTTGGCTCATTCATAAAGGTGATGCCACGATCCATGAGCGCCTGTCGCGTTGCACGCACGTTTTCCACCTGAAAGACAACTTCCGTTGCGCCGTTTACCTGAGGCGCCAGCCGTACGTGGCCGGGGCTGAGGCCGAGAGTAACCGGCCCGGCATCCAGCAATGCCAGTTGCGACTCCTGCATCTTGATGGCGAGCCCGAGCGTGCCGTGATAGAAATCGAGCGAAGTCTTGAGATCGCGGACGCCGAGCATCACTGTGGTGATCTGTGAAAGAATCGGCTGCTCCATGCTGCCTCCTTATCGCCAGAAATCCTAATTAAATCCGTTGACATGCGCTAATTTCCATCGTCTAATTCTCCATAGATAGTCTATGAAGGTGCTCTATGGTTCGTGCTGCCAGTAAGAATGAACTTCTTCCCGGGACGCTGGAAATGCTGATCCTGCAAACGCTCACTCGAGGCGACATGCACGGGTACGGCATTGCACAGCACATTCAGGAGATAACGGATGATGTACTGCAAGTGGAAGAAGGTTCACTTTATCCCGCCTTGCAAAGACTTCTCCTGAAGGGTTGGGTCAAGGGAGAATGGGGCACTTCTGATAATAACCGTCGCGCCCGCTATTACACCCTGACTGCTGCGGGTCGCAAGCAGCTGGGAATTGAAGCGGAGAATTTCAATCGCCTGATTGAAGCCATTGCCCGGGTAATGCAAACAGCGTAAGGAGCACCCATGCCGCAATTTGACCAGTTTTTGCGGAGAATTATCTTCCTTTTCAGCCGTAAGCGCATGGAGCGTGAGCTGGCGGAAGAGATGCGCTTCCATGCACAGCTCAAGGCTGAGAAGAACCTGGACAAAGGCATGGATTCGGCTGAAGCGCATTACGCGGTGCGACGCCAGTTAGGCAACGTTACGTTGCAGCAGGAAGAGAGCCGTCGCATTTGGGGTTTTCCACGATTGGAGAGCGTAATTCAAGACCTTCGTTATGGTGCACGCGGCTTGAGAAATTCCCCCGGGTTTACCTTTGTGGCTTTATTGACACTTGCTTTGGGAATCGGCGCCACAACAGCCATATTCAGCATTGTCTATGCGGTAGTGCTTCGGCCTTTGCCGTACAAGGATTCGCGGAGAATAGTGAATATTTCCACGGTCAGCTCCATGTTTCCTGAGTTCACTCTCGGGCAATCGATTCCCAATCTCAATGACATAAAGGCACGGGCCAAATCTCTGGAAACGATCGCCACTTACCAGCGCACCAGCCTCGTTCTGACCGGGACAGGCGAACCGGAGCAGATCTCCGTTGCTGCCGTCTCACCCAACTTTTTGGATGTTTTTGGCGTTCATCCCATGCTTGGCCGGGCTTTCTTGCCTGGCGATGAGCAACAGAAGAACGGAAACCTCGTTTTGCTGGGTTACCGCCTCTGGCAGAAACGATTTGGCTCTGACCCGCAGATCGTTGGGAAGAGAATCAACCTGGACCAGAAGCCATATACTGTCGTCGGCGTGCTCCCCCAGACCGTGAGCAGTTTTTATCTGCGCGGATATGGGAAAGCGGATGCGATCGTACCGCTGGTCGTCCCTCCAGACCAGGCGAAAAATCGCACAGGCTGGATGTATCTGGCCATCGCCAAACTGCGTTCCGGTGTCTCTCTTGCCAGAGCACAAGCAGAGCTGAATGCCATCGCCGGGGCTCTGGCGCACGAATATCCAAAGGATGCGTCGCAGATCAAGTTTCCGGTTGAAACCATTCAGGACGCAACCGTTGGCGGCGATAAACGTGAGCTGATGATTCTGCTTGCGGCAGTGGGGTTCCTGCTGTTGATTGCCTGCGCGAACGTCAGCAACCTGGTGCTTTCCCGCGGGCTCCAGAGGCAACGCGAAATTGCCGTCCGCGCCGCTCTGGGCGCAAGCCGTACACGCGTTGCCCGCCAGTTGTTGCTGGAAAGTCTTTTGCTCGCTGTGACGGGAGGAGCCGCTGGATTGGGACTGGCGGTCTGGGGCATTCAGGCATTCCATGCATTGGCCCCAATTGATTTTCCCCGTTTGGACGAGCTTCGCCTGGAGCCCCACATTGCTTTCTTCGCTTTCATGATTTCGGTTCTTGCGGCGGTCATCTTTGGACTTGCTCCAGCCATCTCGGCCTCGCGGTCAGATCTGACTTCCACTATGAAAGAAAACAGCGCTACAGTTTCCACGCGCCAGCCCCTGCTTCGTTCCGCTTTGGTGGTAACAGAAGTGGCGCTGGCACTGGTGCTGCTCACCGGCTCAGCTCTCATGGTGCAGAGCATGGTGCGAACACTGCGGGTGGATCCGGGATTGCGAACCGACCACATGGTGACAGCGGAGGTGACTCTCTCCGCTACACGCTATCCATCAGAAGACGCGCAGCTGCTGTTTACCCAAAAGCTTTTCGATGGTTTGCGGGCCCAGCCGCAGTTGACTGGCGTCGCCCTCAGCAACAACTCCATTCTTGAACACAGTACCGCATTGATGAGTTTTGATCCGGCAACGCTGGGGAGCACAGATAAAGAAGTAAACCTGGAGGCAAGGAGCGTATCCCCGGGATTTTTCTCCGCCATGGGAGTTCCGCTTATTCACGGACGAGAATTCAGCGATCAAGACCGCAAGGGCTCACCGGATGTGGTGATTATCAACCAGTCTATGGCGCAACGCTTTTTCCCGCAGCAGGATGCAGTGGGAAGGAGCATCAAGTTCAGTGCGCAGGACAAGAATTTTAATCAGATCATCGGTGTGGTCGCAGATACGCGAGACATCCAGTTGAATGCCGAGCCCCGGCCGGAAATCTATTTTCCCATTCTGCAGGCTTCATTCGGCCAGGTCAGGATCATGGTGCGCAGCTCGCTTGATGCCGCAGCAGTCAGTGATCTGCTGCGGAACTCTCTCCGGTCGGTTGACAAGGATGAGCCGCTCCGCGAAGTCCGCACCATGACGGAGGTGATCGCCTCATCTGTTGCCGACCATCGTTTTCGTACCTGGCTCTTGAGCACCTTTGCCGCCGCCGGGTTAGTCCTGACGCTCATCGGCATTTACGGGGTAATCTCCTACTCCGTCGCGCAGCGCACGCATGAAATGGGAATTCGCATTGCCCTGGGTGCGCGTTCCGGGAAGATGCTGCTCATGGTACTGGGCCACGCTCTTCGGCTCGCTGCTCTGGGTGCCGCCATTGGTCTTGCTGGAGCTTTCCTCCTGATGAGGGTACTGGCCAACCAGCTCTATGAAATCAAGCCGAGCGATCCCGTGACGCTTGTTGGCGCAGCCGTTGCCATGTTGCTCGTTTCCACGGGAGCATCTTACCTTCCGGCACGGCGAGCTACCCGAGTGGATCCCATGGTCGCGTTAAGGTGCGAGTAGCCGAACCATTTTGGGAAGTTCACTCGTATGGTATTTGCAACTTTGACAAACAATCGCCGGGTAAAGCCAAGCGGTGCAGATTCTTAGGCGCGCAAGACCATTTTCTGGAACATGCCAAATTGAAATCAGAGTTCTGCGTGCAGTTAGGGAAATGCTTTTAACAGCGTAGAAAATCGGATACTATGTGTCGCGTGAACCCTTGGATCAGACGCGCGGTGTGGCTCCTGGTGATCTACGGCATTCTGCACCTGCTGATGTCAC
>DASUBD010000394.1:0-5671 GCA_035763445.1 Candidatus Angelobacter sp. | reverse complement strand
TCGCCTTCGCTGGATGAGAGTAGGGCATCAAGGACAGCGAGCGCCCGTGCCCGGTCCCTGGAAGAAATCGCATCAGTGAGCTCGTACAGCGAACGCTGTTTGGCAGAGAGCACCATTGTCTCCACGTCGCCCAGAGTAATTTGCTTCTTCTCGCCCACGTAAAGGATGAGCTTTTCGAGTTCCCGGCTGACCATCATCATGTCCGCGCCCAGCGAGTCGATCAACTCCCGCGCCGCATCCTGGTCTACCTTGACGCCTTCCTTTTCCGCGTGGCTGATAATCCAGCGCATGCCATCTGTTTCTTCCACACGCGCCAGTTCCACCATCCCGCAGAACTGTCCCAGCGTTTCATGAATGCGCTCGTAACGGTCCTTGTCCTGCATCTCCATGCGGCGGATATCAGCCGGAATGCTGAGATGATCGGCGATAAAGATAAGCACCGCTGCAGGATTGGGGTCTTTTACATACGCCTCAATCGCGGCAAACTCCTCCGCGTGCGAGCCTCTGCCGTAAAGGTTCTTTACTCCCCGGATAAAAAACACCTGAAACGGAGCCATTAGAGAGGGAGTGCGCGCGCGGTCCAGCACTTCTGCCACGCTCACATCTGAGAGATCAAGATCGTGCAGGCTGAAATCGCGCAGATCTGGTGGGGCCAGGTGTTCCAACAGGGCCTGGCGGCACTGGTCGCGAAAGAAAACTTCATCACCAATAAATACGTAAGCCGGACGCAGCTTGTTGGCAGTGACCTCTGAGACGAACTTCTCTGAAGGCGCAAAACTGCGACCCGCACTGCCGCTTTTTCCCGGCGGTGGAGAGCCGGGCATCAGAAGCCCTCCAGAATGTCACTCACCAGCGTGCGGGCAAAGTCCTGAGATAGCCGCTGCAGCGCCGGGGTGCCTTCCTCAAAGAAACTGGTCACCTCGCGCGACAGCTGGTATTGCTGGCGGAAACTGTAGGTCTGGTTTTCAAACAGCACATGGCCCGAGCGATCCACCAGGGAGACTTTCATGGTCACGGTAACCATGGCGCTGGAAATTCGCCCGCTCTGGGCATCGTAAGTAAGAGGGTTGGCCTGCGCGGAAAGCACGGTTCCAGTCAGAGTGGCGTCGGGCCGGGCGTACGCCTCCGTGACCACCCGATAGTGCGTTCGTGCTAATAATTCCCGCACCACGTCACGAGTAAGAATCTGCTCAATTCTGTAGGTCTGAGTCTGGTTGACGAACACCGGGACCGCCAGCACCTTCACATCCCGTGGCAGGCGTGAAGTCCGTCCGACAGCATGGTAACCACAACCTGCAAACGATAGGAGAGCCGAACAGAGAAGAAGAAGACCCCGCAATCTGCTGCTGGAGATCACTGCACCTTCCCGTGCGGGCGGACTGCGGCAAGAACGTTGGCGCAATCGACCGCCGTGAGTGCAGCCAGTCGAAGATTATCCACTGCGGCCCAAAGCCAGAATCCACTCTCGTGGGCAGGATCGCGATGCACTGTTACCAGAATCTCATCCTTCCCCGCCACGTTCACGTTGCTGGGCTGATCTTCTGGCGAACGAGCTATTTGTACATGTTCACCGGCCAGGGCGCGAGCAAAGTCACCAGCAGAAATACTCTTTTCAATCTCGATATAGATGGAAAATGTGTGAGCATGAAACACCGGCGCCTGCACCAGCGTCAGGGAAGGCATGGGCGCATGGCCATCAATGAGACGGCGCAGGTGATTCACGATTCTGCGTTCAGAGCTCTCAAGCGATTGTTGCGCCCCCGGCCCGTATCGCCCGATCATGTTGAACGCTACCTGCGAATCAAATACTCCGGTTGGCATCTGCTGAAATGACAGCAGGTTCACTGTTTGCTCATGCAACTCGTCCATCCCGCGCCGCCCCTGTTCTGATACAGGCTCAAACAATGTGGCAACCACGCGATTGATTGTGCCTGCCTTGCGCGCTCGCAACAGCAGCAACGCAAGAGTAATCGAGGCAGGGTGCGCGATGACAATGGAGTTGGAATCCAGGTTCAACGGTGTGTACTGGCCCAGTTCGCGCTGAATCCAGGGCGCGGTCACTGGGACGGCAGTCTCATTCTCCATTGCATAGGAGAGATCGACAATCGCGCTGCCTGCCTGGCGAGCGAGTTTCCAATTCTGGCGAGTGAAATTTTCCTCTGAGGCGAAGAATGCAAAATCAACGTTCTCAAACTGGTCGCGCGTCACAGGTTGAACAAAAGAGACCTCATCCTGCACGCTGTCCAGTTGTCCGAGCGATTCATTGTCGTCGAGCAGACGGATGTCAACGGCTGGGAAATTCCGGTCCTCCAGCACTTCCTTGAGTTCTTTGCCCTTGAGCGTTGCGGCGCCCACAATGGCCACTCGAAACAGGTTTTGTGAATCACTCTTCATCGTGGTTGAGGAGCTTCTTCCAGCGGTGGGGGCGCCGGCTGGCTTGGCCGTCGCCGGAAGACAAATGAAAGCCGAGACATTACCCCGCTAAGCATATACGTGATTGCAATTGCGAACAAAACCGGTCCGGAAAACAATACGACCAGATAAATCAAACCGCCAAGCAGCACAACCAGTTGAAACGGATGGCGACTGCGCAACTTAAGATCTTTGAAGCTGTAAAACCTCCACGTACTCACCATCAGGAAAGCCACAACCACCAGTAGCGCTGTCCAGACCAGGGCCAGCCACCAGAAATTAATGGGATGGCCCGAATTGAGGTGCACTGTGGATGCAATCACACCGGCTCCAGCCGGAATGGGCATGCCAACAAAGTACTTCTTTCCCGGCCGCCCCGGATTGGAGGGTTGGGGGTTGACCTGAATATTGAACCGCGCCAGCCGGCTTGCACCCGCTACCAGAAACAGGAACGAGGCAAACAAACCCAGGTGCCTGACCCATTCCACCATTGGACCCGTTTCAAAATCGACCAGCACAAACCAGCGGAATCCCCACATCAATGCCAGCAATGCGGGCGCAACACCAAAGGTGATGGCGTCCGCCAGTGAATCAAATTCCCGTCCGAAATCACTGGTGGTGCCGGTGAGACGCGCGACAAATCCATCCAACCCGTCTGCCACCACCGCAATACCAATTGCCTTGGCTGCTATATCAAAGTAGCCCGCTTCAGCCTGGCTCCCGAGCAGAGTGTTGTAAATGGCAAAGTACCCGGCACCCATGTTCGCGGCCGTAAATAATGACGGCAAAATGTACATGCCCTTGCGCATGCGGCGCCGCTGCCCCGGCGAAAGCTGATCATCCCAGCGCCGCGCCGACGGTGGTTTCATCGCAGAGCCTCCGACTCCTCACGCGCGGACGCGGGTGGCTGGGAGACTGGCACGCGCGCCAGGATAGTGGAACCACCCTTGACCCGATCACCAACTTTTACACTGAGCTGGTTCGGTGATGGGAAGATGACATCCGTCCGTGAAGCGAACTTGATAAGTCCCACTCGCTGGCCTCTCACCAGATTATCTCCAGGCTTGTGGTTGAAGACGATTCGTCTCGCCAGCAACCCGGCTATCTGTTTGAACACCAGGACCATTCCTTCGCCTTCCACGGTTACGATGGTCTGCTCGTTGGCCTCGGCGGAAACCGCGTCCATGGCGTTACCGAACCTGCCCTTCTGGTACACCACCTCCCGCACCACACCGGCTATGGGCGCGCGGTTCACGTGAACGTCAAACACATTCAAGAAAATGCTAATCCGCGTACACGGCTTGCCGTTCAGCTGGATGGGAGAAACATCTGTCACTTTCCCGTCTGCCGCGGACACAATGAGACCTGGTTCAGAGGGAATCGCCCTTTCAGGATCACGAAAAAACCAGAGAAAAAACCCTGCCAGAAGAAGCGGAATTATGGCGAATGCTGGGACCGTGAGCCACCATAGCAGGGCGGCCACAGCGAACATCCCCAAGGCGTAGAAGATTCCGTCCCGAACCATCCCTCAGATTATAGCGGCAGTCTGCAAACCAGGCCCAAAAACAAACCTCTCTTGCCGAAACGCATTTGCGCCGCGAAGAGAGGTCAGTTGAGTTGAATGCCTGGGTCTATGCTACCTGGATCTGCCCTCGTTTGTACTCCTGCTCGATCATCTGCATCTGGTCTTTAAGACGCAGTTTTATTTTCTTTAAACGGGTTTCTTCGAGTTTTTCATCCTCGGAGAGGTAACGCTTTTCGATCAGCGAGTTAAGACGGAGGGAGTGTTGAGCGTGTTCTTGTGCCAGCCGCCGAAATTCCTCGTGGCTGGCAAGAAGCTGTTCGCGAACGGAGTCGACCATTCGGAAGAACCTCCTGCGTGTTCTTTCACCAAACGTTAACACACCACCAGAGCCGCTTCAATGGAAATTGAGCCCACATTTTAAAAAGAAATTTTGTAAATCAGGGCATCCTCAGGCGGCTGATGATAATAGTCCTTTCTACGGCCGACCTGAGCGAACCCCATTTTTTCGTATAGCTTACGGGCAGCAAGATTGGATTCCCTCACCTCCAGGTATACCGCCTGAGCAGTTGCGCTTTGCCGGGCCAGGTCAAGAAATCCACATAGCAATTCACCGCCTAAACCTTTTTTCTGCCAATCCGGCCGGATCACAAAGTTTTCAATCTCCCAGTCAGGACTCGTGGAATGCGCCATGATAAAGCCCTGCACCTGCTCATTGCGTTCAATCACGAGCAGAATGCGATCCTGGCTTGCATCTGCTGCAAATACTTTTTCATATTCCTGCACCGGCCAGTGTGCAGCGGCGTCGGACGCAGTGGCGATTTCAATGATTCCCGGCAAGTCTGCCGAAACGGCTATCCGAACCGCAGCCATCAGCGGCTGCCCTTGAAAAAGATCTCCGCGTCTGAGCGCCGAAGATAGTTGGCATCCAGCGCCTCGACAGATACGGTTTGCCCTGCCCTCAGTTTGTGCGCTCCGATCCGGGCAATCAAGCTGCTGTCAGGACGCTCAATCAAACGCGCTTGCATGCCAGACGTAGAAAGCTTTTCCGCGAGGGCGGGGTCGCTCGTAAGCGTGAGTGCGATCTCCTGCTTTCTTGCCTGTTCGGCAAAGTCGTTCGCTGACAGCAGTTGCTCATTCAGGCATATTGCATTGCCGCTTTCCATTTCATACAAGCCATAAAAAATTTCTGAACGTCCGGCATCCAGAGCAGTGATGATCTTTCCGTTCTGATGAGACGAAGTTGCCAGCGCCTCAAGCAGCGACACTATTGCGATCGGCTTGTGCAGCACTTCTGCCAGGCCCTTAACAGCGCTCAGTCCAACGCGCAGCCCGGTAAATGATCCCGGCCCTGAGACTGCTACCAGACCATCAACGTCCCGGATACTTAACTTGCTCTTCTCGAGTAGAGCAGCCACTGTGGGCACAAGCTGCGCGGAAAATGTTCCACCCTCAATGGCTCCCGACGCCAGTACGCGGAAGCCGCTCTCACCGCCCTCAGCCAGTGTGACACCACCCGATTTGCCGGACGTATCGACTCCGAGAACTAACATGCTTCTTGAAACCACAAAGGACACGGAAGAACACAAAGGAATCGATTCTCAAATGGCATTTGTGAGCCTTTGTGTCGTTTGTGGTTAGCCTTACACACCGCTCGGCGCTTCCTGCACCAACTCCAGCAGCACTCCGCCTGTGCTGGAGGGATGGACAAAAACATAAAGATGCCCGCCGGCCCCG
>DASUBD010000393.1:0-3910 GCA_035763445.1 Candidatus Angelobacter sp. | reverse complement strand
GTAACGGAGCCTCCCACGAGCAGCGAGGAGGCACTGAGGCTCAGGGCTGCGGTGGGCGGCTGGTTGCTGACAACGTTGACGGAGAGCGAGTCCATGAAGTTGCGGCCGGAGGCGTCCCAGCCTTTGACGATCAGGCTGTGCGCGCCGGCAGCCATGGGCACCAGCGTATCCAGGCTGGCGGATTTGACTTGATAGGTGAGTTTGCCATCAAGGTAAATTTGCATGGCCGTGACGGTATAGCCGGAGAAGCCGCTGGCTACCACATGCACCGGCGAATTAAGCGCCGTGGTGGCCGCTCCAGCGAGGTTGGCCGGACTGGTGACGATGACTTCCGGAGCTTTCACCACCACAGTGGTGCTGGTGGAAGTGGATGCGCCCAGATTGTCTGTGATTACGGCGGTCACGGTGTAAGTCCCGGCCGCCGAGTAACTGTGCGAAGCTGAAGTGGCTTTTATGCTGGCACTGCCGTCGCCAAAGTTGATGCTGGAAGCAGCGATGGTTCCGTCAGGATCAGACGATCCGGCGGTGCTGGCAGTAACTGTCACTGGTCCGTAAGCTGAAGTGGGCGTCACGGAGAGTACGGCTACCGGCGGCTTGTTGCTTGACGTCACTTTCACAATGGCGCTGGCGCTTGCGGTGGCGCCCAGATTGTCCGTGACATTGGCGGTCACGGTATAAGATCCAGCAGCGCTGTAGATGTGCGACGCGCTGATGGCATTCGCAGGGGCGCTGCCATCGCCAAAATTGATAGTGGTGCTCACTATGGTTCCATCCGAGTCAGTGGATCCCGCAGCCGAAGCCGTAACAGCGAGCGGCGCGCTGCCGGAAAGCGGCGTAAGGCTGAGCGCAGCCACAGGAGGCTTGTTCGGTACAGTCAACTGCACACCGGCAGACATCTTGTTGGTAAGGGACGGCTTGCCGGTGGCTTTGACGAAAACGATGTAGTTCCCGGCATCGAGTGAAAATTGCGCCAGGTTCATGGTGCGCGTGGCGGCCGAGGCGTCGGCCAGCCACATCAGGTTCTGGCCGTCCTGGGAAACGAAGATGGAAAAATGATCGATGGTGTTCTGCTGGCCGGCAATGCTCCAGTTCACGGCAGTTCCGCTCACTGTGGCAGCAACGGCAACACAGTTATCGATGCCAGTTTCAATCTCAGAACCTTCTTCGTAGTCGTTCCAGGTGACGAGCTGAATGCCGGTTTGCTGACGAGTGGTGGAGTAGTACTTGCCTTCTTCTGCCAGGGTCTCAAGCCACGTCTGGCCGCACTGCTGGTCGATGAAGCGTCCGCTGCCCCACAACGCAAGTGTGTCGTTGAATCCTTTGTAGCCCGAACCGGTGGAATACATGGTGGGATGATTCAGAGCGCTGGTGTAGTAGCTGTCGAGGTATCCAATGGAAGGAACATCAGTGCTGGTGCTGCCCGGAGGATGGGGCGCTACCCAGGAAAAAGCTCCGCTGGTCTGGGTATGAGTGAAGCCTCCGTTATTGCGGAAAATAAACTCAGGATTGCCCGCCACGGAGGCGCGAACTCGTGTCCAGTCGAAGGTGTAAGCGGAATCGCCAAAGAAGTAAATCACCGGGCGTCCGTTCGAGGTCAGGTAAGCGGGCGAGCCTTCATAAGTGGTGTTGACGTAATTCAGGTCGTCAATCATGGTCTGGGTCACGTCGCACCCCAGGGTGGCGGCGCAGGCTTTCAAAGCCCCGGCGTCATACATGATGGCGAACTGGAATCCGGGATGCAGTTCCGCCTGCTGCATCAGCATCTGGCTGGCCTGGTCGTAAAAGACGAAGTTCTTGTTAAACTCGCCCCGACCGTACCAGTCGATGACAGCGCCATCAAGCCCGCGGCTTGCCATGTCATTCACCTGCTTCTGGACTTGCGCCACATCATTGGAGGTATAGCCCACCTTCATATGGTCGCCAAAGCCGAACCAGGGCACAAAATGGGCGTAAATCCTGGCAGTAGAGCCCGGATACAACAGGGCCCGGGTGGGCATCTTACTGATATTGCTGGCCCCTATATTGCCGTTGGTTTGGGCAGTGAAGCTATCGGCGGCGCTGGTGTTGTTTCCCGTCTCCGCCGCCAGGGTGGTCGTCGCCTGAAATTTGGTGCCGGCAAAGGCGGTTGCAGCAAAAAGCGAGCTGCAAACAACGGCCAGGAGCAAGAAAAAACGAGTAGCAATGAAAGAACGCAAGTGATCCCCCGAGCATTTCGTCGCCTGGGGGACGACGGATTGGCTCTCAACCTACGAACAGTTTTTGTCTTTCGCCCGGAAGAGCGAGGCGCCAAAACCACATCTGGCATGCATTAGGTTTTTGTGCCTGTTGATTGGGCGGATTCTAGGATTTCATTCCTCTTAGGGCGAATCAGGGGAAGCACTCGGCTGACTGAAGGAAATACCTTATGGTAGTAAGGTGCTTGGTCGGTCACTGATAATTAAGGAGTTAGGGCATGTCCGGATGACGACGAACGGGATGAACAACTAACTTCCGGGTGCTTGCGTCTAACGAAAGACCTGTAAGGGCCGAAAAGTGCCGGAATAACTTAAAGACTTTAATAATCTGACGGGAGAGCACATGAGTGCGCAAGCAAAAATGGAAACTACGGCAAAGATTCCCGCTGAAATCAACACTAAGTTAAGGTCACTGGCGCACGATCTGAGCAACTCAATTGAAACCATCATGCAGGCCTCTTATCTGCTGGCGCAGATGAAGCTCGATGAGAATGCGCGCAAGTGGTCTGATCTGGTGGACAAAGCAGCCCGGGATTGCGCCAAGATCAACCGCGAAATTCGCGATATCCTGAGGGCTAACGCGTAGCCAGGCTTGGGCGTTTGCGCGGTGCAAGTGCTGCCGTAAGTTACGCGGCGTGAAGCGATTTCATGCTCGTTCGCAGATAATCCTGGGCGTTGCGATAACCTTCCATTGTTCCCACATCCATATAAACTTCGCCGCAGTGGCGGCCCTTCACAACGTTTCCTGCCGCTATAAACGCGTTCAGCAGGTCTCCCAGATATTCATCGCTGCGGTGCCGCGCCTCCCACAGCAGCTTCAGGCGGTGAAAGCTCTCACCGCGAGCAGTCACCGCACCCCAGACCCAGTGTGAGGCAGCATCCTTGCGCTTGACCTGTACCTGTTGCACAAAGCCAGGGTCGTCACAAACCACGGCGTCAAAAACTGTGGGATTGGCCACGGGAAACAAAACCAGGTTTACGTCCGCCTGCTCCAGGTCGAGCGCCGGGATGTAAGCGTTCTCCGGAAACCAGATGGTGTCTGGCAGGCCGATCAGCACCTGATCATGGCGCCGGGCAAAGGGCTCGGCGCGGAAGAGCGCGTCGCAAAGTCCCTGAGGTTTGCGCTGGACGACGTAAAAGATTTCCGCGGCGTAGTTGCGCTCGGCGTAATACTTGACGATGTCACTTTTTTCCGCCGAGATGACCATGCAAATCTGCTCAGCGCCGGCGGCAATCATCCGCTCCACCAGATATTCAGATACTGCTTTGGGTCTCTCAGCGCCATCCACCAGGCGCGAGCCCACGGGAAGAAGCTCTTTTGAACAGCCCAGAGGCTGAATCCTTTGTCCTGCGCCGGCTGCGGGAATAATGCCGATCATTGCACTGCCTCAGTTCTCAAAGCTGATGATTCACGCTGGCCGGGTGCAGATGAGAAAGCTTCGTCTATATATCCGAGCAACTGCCGCGCGCGGACCTCGCCTGTATGCTCATGCAGCGTTCGCTCACGGGCGCGCAACGCCATTTTCTGCAAGGCGTCATTGTCTATGCTAAGGGCCTGTTGCACGTCATCCGGCCGGGAAACCACCTGAAGATCGTGCTCCACATCAAAGAACCGGTCCAGTCCCTCCCACCAATCTGTAATAAGAGGTGTGGCGCAGGCAGCCGCCTCAAAGAAC
>DASUBD010000392.1:0-10801 GCA_035763445.1 Candidatus Angelobacter sp. | reverse complement strand
CAGCTTCATGGCATTGTCAATGTCAGGAATGGAGCCCACGCCTTCTTCATAGGCGCGGATCGCGTCCAGCAGATAAGGAACCAGCAGTCTGTTCACGATGAAGCCGGTCTTATCACTGGTGCGGACAGGAACCTTGCCCAGACTCTTGCCAAATTCGAACGCAGCTTCAAACACCGCGTCACTGGTGGCGATCGTCCTCACCACTTCCACCAGTTTCATCAGCGGCACGGGGTTGAAAAAGTGCAGACCCACAAACTTGTCCGGGCGTTTGGTAGCGGCGGCAACTTCGGTGATGGAGATCGATGAGGTGTTGCTGGCGAAGATGGCGTCTTTTTTGACGATCCCATCGAGCGCAGCAAACATCTTTTTCTTCTCGTCCACATTTTCAATGATGGCTTCAATAATGATGTCGCAATCGGAGAGAGCGCCGCGGTCGGTGGCGCCTTTGATTCGGCCGCGCACAGTTGCTGCCGGCTCTTTGATCGTGCCCTTCTCGGCAAACTTGGCCAGTGACTTCTCAATTCCGGCAAAGCCCTTGTCCAGAAACTTCTGCTCCTGCTCGAGCACGGTCACGTCATAACCGGCGGTCGCGCTGACCTGCGCGATACCGGAGCCCATCAGTCCACAACCGAGTACGCCTACTTTCTTGATGGTCATATCAGTCCTTTATTTCGGATTGTATTTCTTAATCCCGAACCCGCGTTTGTTGCGGGTGAGGGATCCCTATTCCAACGAAGATATTCCGGTGATCGTTCTTAACCCAAAGTCATGCGTAACGATAGGGATCTCTCGCTGCGCTCGAGATTTCAGAAAAGTAAATTCTCCACAATCATCGCAATACCCTGGCCGCCGCCGATGCACGCAGTGGCCAACCCGTACTTTGCTTTACGCCGACGCAGCTCATAGAGCAATGTGATGACCAGCCGCGTTCCGGTCGCGCCCAGCGGGTGGCCCAACGCAATGGCACCGCCATTCACGTTGACCTTGTTTCGATCGAGCCCGAGCTCTTTCTCCACAGCCAGATATTGTCCGGCAAAAGCTTCGTTTACTTCGATCAGATCCATGTCCTCAAGCTTCAGCCCGGCTTTCTTCAACGCGGCGCGCGAAGCAGGAACCGGCCCGCTGCCCATGATCTTCGGATCTACGCCGGCAATACCCCAGCTCACGATGCGGCCCATCGGCTTAAGGCCGCGCTTCTGCGCCTGATCCAATGGCATCATTACTACCGCCGCGCCGCCATCGACAATTCCGCTGGCGTTGCCCGCCGTCACCGTTCCGTTCTTTCCGAAGGCAGCCTTGAGCTTGGCCAGGCCTTCCATGGTGGTTTCCGGACGGAGATGGTCGTCTTTGTCAAACGTCTCGCCTGTGGGCTCGCCTTTGCGGTTCTTCAGCGCGACAGGCGTGATTTCCTCACCCAGGCGGCAGGCCTTTTGCGCCTCTCCCGCCTTCTGCTGCGATTGCAGGGCGAATTCGTCCATCATCTGCCGCGTGATGCCTTGTTGCTCGGCGTAAAGCTCCGCGGTATTGGCCATGTAAAGCCCGCAATAAGTATCGAGCAGCGCGACCATCAGGGAATCTTCCATCTTGCCTTCACCCAGGCCCAAGCCCCAGCGAGCGCCACGGATCACATGCGGCGCCTGTGACATGGATTCCATTCCGCCGGCCAGAACGGTTGTCGCTTCGCCCAGTTGGATCATCTGCGCCGCATTCACCAGGGACTGCATGCCGGACCCGCAGAGCCGGTTGACGGTGAGTGCCGGAGTTTCAATTGGCAGACCTGCTTTGAGCGACACGTGGCGCGCTCCATAGAGCGAGTCGCCGGAGGTCTGCTGCGCGTTGCCGAAGACCGCATGATCGAACTCTTTGGGATCTACGCCAGAACGCTGGATGGCCTCCTGGCTGGCCACGGCCGCCAAATCCATGGCGGTAAAATCGCGCAGTTTGCCGCAGTAACGGCCCATGGGTGTGCGCGCACCATTCACGATTGCGATATCTGTAGCTTGTGTCATAGAGAGAAACCTGTATGAAGAGTTTTGGAGCTCGGGGCAAACCCTTAAGTTTAACAGCGGTCGGACTCCAGCCACAACGGCGGGCCATCTGCTCGGGGAAAAAAATCGGTGCCTGTGTCGATTTGCAGCCTTTCACACGTCGTAACACCAGGCAGGGCTGTTTTTGACGCTGCCAATATACTGGGGTTCCAGGACTTTGAAACGCTGGGAGGAATGGCGTGACAGCTACTTTACTCTATCGGATTGCGGCAATTCTGCTGATTTTGTTCGCCGCAGGTCACACCGTTGGTTTTCTCAAATTTAAACCTGCCAATGCTGACGGCGAGGCAGTCCGCAGTGCCATGGACAACGTGCGACTTCAAGTCGGCAGCGGAAAGCTGACATACGGGGATTTCTATCGCGGGTTCGGCCTGTTCTGTTCCGTGTACCTGCTCTTCGCAGCCTACGCTGCGTGGTATCTCGCAGGCCTGGCCAAGACTTATCCACTGGCGATTGGAACCATGAGCTGGGCGTTCTGTCTTCTGCAGATTGCCAGTCTGTTACTGAGTTGGAAGTACTTCCTGCCGCCACCGACTATCTTCTCGGCGATTCTGGTGATCTGCACGGGATGGGCGGCGTGGCTGATGAGGGCAAGTTGATACGGTCGGAATACAACGTCCTTCCAATGTCTGTTTTGTGGCCGCCGCCACCGGGCCGCATCAGCTAGCTGAACTTGGCCGTCACCCGCAGTGGTCAGCACGATTGGCGAACGCCGGTTCCGTCCAATATAATCCCAGACTCGATGAGCCACACACATTCTGTTCGCACTCTGGTACCGCTCGCACTATTTTTCGCTTTCATCGCTTCGACGGGAAGGTCACAGTCGCAACCAACAGCTCCGCCGCCCAAGTACCCGGATTATCCCAGCGAAACTCCGCCGGATTTCAAGCCGCTGACTGACAGCTGGGACTACGCGCGGCGGGATGTGATGATCCCCATGCGCGACGGGGTGAAGCTGCATACGGTGATTCTTGTCCCCAAGAGCGCAACCAAGGCCAAGCCTGCGCCGATTCTGCTTACGCGCACGCCCTATAGCGCCACGGACCTCACGACTCATGCGGCCAGTTCACATCTCGGTCCAATCCTCCAGGGCTACGACAATGCGACAGATGTGATTGTTGAGGGCGGCTACATTCGCGTGGTGCAGGACGTCCGTGGCAAGTACGATTCCGAAGGCGACTACGTGATGAACCGTCCGTTGCATGGGCCGCTCAATCCCACTCCTGTCGATCACTCGACAGACACATACGACACCATTGATTGGCTGGTGAAGAACGTCCCGGAAAACAACGGTAAAGTCGGCATTCTCGGCATTTCGTATGACGGCTTTCTCCCTCTGATGGCGCTGGTCAACCCGCATCCCGCGCTCAAGGTCTCAGTCCCCATGAATCCTATGGTGGATGGTTGGCGAGGCGATGACTGGTTTCACAACGGCGCTTTTCGCGAACAGAATCTGCCCTACATCTACGAGCAGGAGGCCACCCGCAAGAACGATGAGAAGTGGTGGACAAATCACTACGACGACTATGACGTTTACATGGAAGGCTCCGCGGGCGAGATAGGCCGGCGTCACGGCCTGGAACAGGTCGGCTTCTGGCGCAAGGTCCTTGAGCATCCGAGTTATGACTCGTTCTGGCAGGAACAGGCCATGGACAAGATTCTTGCCGCCCAGCCTCTGAAAGTCCCGGTTATGCTCGTAGATAGCCTTTGGGACCAGGAAGATATATATGGCGCCATGGCGGTTTATAAGGCCATTAAGCCCAAGGATACCGGCAACGACAAGGTTTTCCTGGTACTGGGGCCCTGGCATCACGGGCAGGAAATTGATGACGGCAGCACGCTCGGTGCCTTGAAGTTCAATAGCGATACCGGTCTCTATTTTCGTGAGCACATCCTTGCGCCGTTCCTCGCGCACTATCTGAAAGATGACGCTCCCAAGGCCGATGTGCCTCCGGTTTCCGCGTTTCAGACCGGCACCAATCACTGGGAACGTCTTTCTTCGTGGCCGTCAGGCTGCGCCAGCGGCTGCCCGGTAAAACCGACTCCGCTCTACCTGCGCGCAGGTTTGAAGTTGAGTTTTACCGGGCCCAAGGTTGGTGACAAGCCGTTTGATGAATACGTTTCTGATCCGGCCAAGCCGGTTCCATTCCGTGCGCGTCCAACGCGTCCGGTTGGTTACGACATCAGCAAGGGGCTGACTTGGCCGCTGTGGCTGGTGGATGATCAACGCGAAGCGTCAGGACGTCCTGATGTGCTGGCTTTTGTCTCTGACGTGCTCACTTCTCCTGTCCAGATCAGCGGCCAGCCGGTGGCAAATATCATCGCCGCAACAACAGGCACGGATGCCGACTGGGTGGTCAAGCTGATTGATGTTTATCCTGACGAGGTCGCGGCCCAGCCCGAGATGGGTGGCTATCAGTTAGCAGTGTCGATGGATATATTCCGCGGACGCTACCGCGAGAGCCTGGAGAAGCCAAAGGCCATCACGCCCGACCAGCCTCTTTTGTATAAATTTGAGCTGCCCACGGGAAACCATGTCTTTCTGCCGGGCCACAGAATCATGGTGCAGGTGCAGTCGAGCTGGTTCCCGCTTTACGATCGCAATCCGCAGACGTTTGTGCCCAACATTTTCTGGGCCAAGCCGGGCGATTACAAGAAAGCGACTCAGCGCATTTATCACGGCCCGGGCCCGGCGCAGGAGAGTTTCATCGAGTTGCCATTGGTCAGCGCACCATAACGGCGTTTCGGCGGAAAATACGCGCGCCCGGGCCCACCCTCGGCTGCGTGGAGCACCTGGATCGCAAACCAAAACCAATAAGCCGCTCTCGCGAGCGGCTTTTCTCTGGAACCTCTATCGAGCCCGCATCTCAGAAGTGAAGGTTAATCCCGAAACGAAAGAGGTTCGACTCCAGATCTGCATTGTGAGTGAACACATTCGATGGGAAGCTGATCGGCGGAGTAAACGCCGTCAGGTTAGTGCTTGTCGTAGCTACCTGCCCGAAGTCGGCGTGCAGGTATTCCCCTTTGACTGACCAACGCTTGTGCAGCTTGATTTCCGCACCGCCGCCGGCTGCCCAGCCGTTCTGAGTGTTGTCAACCCCGCCGTTTTCGTGCGCGGTAGCAAAAGTGTCGGTAAATACCGCCTGGTAATTGACGTTTGTCGTGGCCAGGCCACCTGTCCCGTAAAAAAGCACCGGGCCCGCGGCAAAGCCAACGCGCGGGCGCACGGTAATCAACCAGCCGGTCTTAATTGTCTGAGTGATGGTGAAACTGGTTGGGGCGCAGCACGGATAAGTCGCCGAACCGGTCTTAGAAGCGCTCATGCTCATTGAGCCGAAATCCGCCTCGGCGCCGATCACAAGCGCGTTGTGTTGCAGGTTAAGCCCCACCGTACCGCCGCCGGAAAAGCTGTTCGGGCTGAGGCTCTGGTTGCCGACGCCAGCAATCGCCGGAACACTGCTGCTGGCAAAATAACCTGTTGGGCTGAAAACGGTGAACGTATGAGCGTCAGATGTGCTCGGGTTCCCGCCGGCATACCCGCCGATGTAAAGGCCCTTGAAGTCTTGCGCGTGCGCCGCGCCAAAAGCAAACATGGCAAACACCAGCGCACACATTCCGCTAGAGAATCTGCTCAAATCACACCTCATCTGTCGAAATTGAATTTACTTTTTCAGGGAGAGCACAAATCGTATAGCACACTGTTTCGTGCCAGCGTAGGCACTAAAGGGTGCTTCTTAGTAACGAGGAAGTCCTCTGAAAGAAAACGCGCCTCTCGCAAAATAAAATGAAGCATGCCGACTGCTTTTCTTTCCGTTGTTGGACGAGAAAATTTTTGGCCAACAAAAAGCCGCCCTCATTGAGAGCGGCTTTTCTGCGTGGAGATGCAGCGCCTACTTTAAGGCTTTCAGCAGCGCGTCCTTCTCGCCAATGAGCTTTTCGCGACTGTCATTGAGTCTGGGAAAATTGGGAACAATTGCCTGAACCGCCGGAGTTGCATCATGAGCTCTGGCCATGATCGCACCGAGTCGTTCCCTGGCCTGCGCTGGAGGAAGCTGAAAGGCAGCTATCACGTCTGCCATCAGGGCCCGCAAACCGGCGATCTCCTCAGCCGTAGGACGATGTGCGGCCTGAGGAACTGGACTGCCGAAGAACTCTTTGTAAGTTTCCTGAAAATTGGGCGCTTTGGCCAGATCTTTCAAGCCTTCTTCACACGCCCATTCTTCCGCTTTGATGGAATCGATCCAGTTGAGGCCCTCTGGAGGCAATTGCCGCAATTGTGAACGGATCTTGCCATGCAGATCGGAGTTGATTGCGCCGGACTGCGCTGCCGCCGTCAACAAATGAAGATTGGCCGCGAATGCCGGTTTAGCAGAGAGATTGCCGATGAGCCCAACTCCCGCCCCCACGCACTGGGCAAAGCGCAAACCCGCCAGCCAGGTAGTTACCGCACCGTCGGCATCGCCTTTGGCAAGCTGCCGGGCCCCGTAGAGCGCGTTCAATTTTGCCAGCACACGGGCTTTGGGCAGATGTGCCAGCGGTACTGCGGAGCCTAAACTGTAATCCAGACCCCAGTTGCATTCGGGAAGAGTCGTAGCCCTCTGCAGACCACGAACCGCAAATGAATTCTCATCGAGAATCGGTCCCAGCCGTTGTTCGTCAAAGCTAGCACTCCCGTTCAGCACTTCATCCATCAACTTGCTCGTGGCATCGTCAATGGTCTGGTCTTTCATTTCAGCAAAGGCCGCCCAGTAGCGCAGCGCCGCATTGTTGTTCGGTGGAGGCGTGAACTGCTGCGCCTCTATCCCCACTCCGCACAATCCGAACAGTAATATCGCCAGGAATGTTTTCATCATGAGTGTCCTCTCAATTTGTGGAGTTATTCACGTGCCAGGTGGTGCAACACTCCCTTGCCGCTGCGCACGTCCGGCAATAAGCGGGGGGAAAGACTGTCGAGGTGGGCGCCCAGACTGTCAGGATCTTGCTGGGCGAACCGGCTGAGCCGAATCATTGAGACTTCTGCCGCTGCCGGTTGGGGTTCTACCCTTGTTGTTACCAGCACCACCCGACGCGAACTGTTTTGCGCCTCGCGCAACGCGATAACTCCAATCGCAAGCAAAATCAAGGCTGCGATGGCTGCGAGCGCCGCAATGCGAACTTTCAGTGGCTTACGTCCTTGGGGCAGCGGCCGGGGTGTCTGCGCGCTGAACTGCCGCAGGTACACCTCGAGTTTTTCGTCTTCGCGATCGAAATTCATTTCGTCTCATCTTTCAGCAACGCACGCATCCGGTTCAGGGCATAACGGTAACGTGACGCCACCGTGTTCTCCGGTATCTCCAGCACAACAGCCACCTCCGCCAGGGTCATCTCGCCCCAGATGCGCAGAACCACCACTTCACGCTGCTCGGTGGGCAACTCCCGCATGACCCGCTCAATTTCGAGCCCGGCTTCCACCATGCCTTCCGGCTTCACCAGCCACTCCTGCCCTTCAAGCGAACTCAGGCGGGCGTTGCCGCGCATGGCATTCAACGCGCGATTGCGCACAGCCCTGAAAAGATACGGTCGAGGTTCAGCAGGCAGCCGGTCCATCGCAAGCAGCTTTAGAAAAACCTGGTGCAAGACGTCTTCCGCAGCCGCACGGTCGCCGAGCATATTTGTGCCGTATGCCAGCAGCGCAGGACCGTGTTCCCGGTAGAGGTCCTGCACATCCTCATATGTGAGCTTTCCTGCCATGGACCTCAAACGATTCTGCACTGCTTACATACCATTCACACTTGAAATCGCAGGATTCGTCTACTCAGGAGAGATTTTTTTGAAAAACAAAAAAGCCGCTCGCGAGGAGCGGCTATGTTACTGATTTGTTCGGTCTTATTTGAAGAAGCTGTCGGCCTGTGCCAGACGTTTGTTGACCTCGTCCCAGTTGACCACGTTCCACCACGCCTTCAGGTAATCGGGTCGGCGGTTCTGATACTTCAAATAGTAGGCGTGTTCCCAAACATCATTGCCCAGGATCGGGAACTCGCCATTGCTCATGGGATTGTCCTGGTTCGGAGTGGATGTAACTTTGAACTCACCAGACTTGGTCTTCACCAGCCAGGCCCAGCCGCTGCCGAACTGGTTGGCGCCGGCAGTCTCGAACTTTTCCTTGAACGCATCAAAGCTACCGAATGTTTTATTGATCGCATCGGCGATGGCGCCTGTGGGATTGCCGCCCTTTTTCGGTCCCATGATCTGCCAGAACATGGTGTGGTTTACGTGGCCGCCGCCATTGTTCCGCACTGCACCACGAACGTCTTCCGGCACCGCGCTCAAGTTACGGAGCAGCTCTTCCGGGCTCTTGCTGCCCAATTCCGGATGCTTTTCAATGGCAGCATTCAGCTTGGTCACATAGGCTGCATGGTGCTTGTCATGGTGCAGGTGCATGGTTTGTTCATCAATATGTGGTTCCAGCGCATTGTATGCGTAAGGGAGCGCCGGTACTTCGTGGGCCGTAGCCGTTCCTTGTGCCATGGTTGATCACCTTTCGCTAAATATGATGTCCGGCATTTAAACCGCGTCGCAAGTATTCTAAACCTGCCGCGGAATACTCGCGAGACACGCGGGGCAATGGAAGGTGTGTTGCACGTGTCCGGAGGAGTACAGTGCCGTTGTCTCCACATACGGAGCAATGATGCCTTGTCAGACTCACGCTCCGGCAGGCCAACGTGTTTTTTCGATCACCCGCTCCGTTCGAGGCGGCTCTTTCCTCTTCGGCAACGCCAGCGCTGTTGCCAGATCAATCAATTCCACCACGAACCACGCGGGCAAAGATAATAAAAGTATTAACAAACGAAAGGGATTCAGGAATTTCACTGACTTGCTCCTTGCATATCGATCAGCAGGAAACAGAAATTAACTTTGCGGCGGGTCATCCTTGGGCTGGATTGCAGCCAGCCAGAAAACAAACAGGATGCAGCCCGCCCAGAGAAAAAGAACAAGAATGAAGAAGTGATGCATGCTTCAGTAGACTTGCGATGCGTCAAGAGGGCAGGAGGTTGGAGCGCACAGATGCGCCGGAGCAGTTATCCTGGATCATGTCAAATTTCAACAATGAACCGGCGGCCGCGCAGAGAGGTGGCAAATATTCTGGGCAGAACGCCGGTTCTCAACCTGAGAAAAGGTTAATAAACGCTTTAGCTGGCGCCTGCGCTTTTCTTTAGAGGTGGCGGAGGCGTGGTGGATTCCCCAGAGCGCGGCAGCGATGCCAGCAATTCCGGCAAGATCCCGCCGTGCTCGGGTATCAGCGTTATACGGGTTTTGCTGTCTACCAATCTCTGGATCTCTAGAATCTCAAACATCGCTGCCTCGACATCAGGATCAGCAGCTACTTGGTTCAATGCTTCGCCCACAATGCGCGGACGGGTAGCGGCCGCCTTGGCGAATTCCACTGCTGCCTGGCTCTCAGCCGTACTGGTGATGATGCTCACCTGGTTTGCGCCATCCTGCTTAATGGACGATGTAACCTGACGCAGGCGATTGACCACCTTCTCCTCAATCTGCTGGATCATCTGGGCATCGCGGAAATGAACTTTGCGGATGTAGACGGACCCCAGCTTGTATCCCCATTCGTGCGATTGCGGAGAAACTTCCGCCCGTACGGTCTGGCTCATGGCATGGCGGTCCTGGAGCATGTCCGCCAGTTTCATGTTGCTCAAACAGCGAACCGTGGAGTTGCTGACGTTGGCGGAAAGAGACCCGCGCGGATCGGCGTTCTTGAACAGAAATGCAACTGGATCACTGATGAACATCTCATACCAGATGCCGATGCCCATAGGCGCCCCTTCTTCTGAGTTTACGGGTTCACTGCGCAAATACTGCTGGTCAATCCGCAGGTCCAGGACATAAAGACGGCCCATCCAGCGCATAATGGGCGCTTTCAGCCCAAGCTTAAACAAAAGAATGTGCAGCCCGGGCTCATTGATTGTCGCTACAACCTTGCCAAACAGGACATACACATGGCAGCGGCCTTCTTCCACAATCGTGTACAGACCGAACATGCGCGAAAGAGCAAGGAAAACCGGCACAGCGACAAAGCTAAAAGCGCAAGTGACTAACGCAGTAATGAGGGTGCTCATCGTTTTGTCTCCACCACTACCTGCTGGGCCTGACTGAACAAACCAAGGCGAACGTTGCGAACGTAGGCGCGCAACGCTCCCTCGCCGGTCCGTTTGAGAGCGCCAAGTTGCTCGGCAAGCGCCGTGAGCGGCTGTACTTCCGCCTGTGCTTTCAGCGTTTCAATCTCCGCTGCGCGCTTTGATTGTTCAATCCTCTGGTCGGCTGTGGCCTGGGCGAGGCTGACGTCAGAAGAAACCAGGTTGTGCGCTGTATTGATGGCTGCCAACGCGGACTCGACTTCCTCCGGCGGATCAATGCCCGTGATCAAAGACGCATCTAACACGATTCCGTAGCGCGCTTCTGAAGACTTGCACTCACGGTCCATGTGTTCGTTCAAATCGCGCAGGTTCTTGCGCAAGTCGTTGATGGAAATTCCGCCGCCCGAAAGAGCATTGCCTGCAGCCGTGTTGGCGGAGCCGGTTGCCGCCGGAGCATTGGGTTCTGGAGGAGCTTCAAACGTGGCGATCCGCTCGCGCAGAACAGAGACGAAATAGCCCATCACGTGGGCTATCGGATTCTTCACGCCAAAAAGATATGCATAGAGATTTCGTTCGGAGATGCGGTAGCGAATCTGTCCCGTGAGGCCGGTGTTGAGCTGGTCC
>DASUBD010000391.1:0-4466 GCA_035763445.1 Candidatus Angelobacter sp. | reverse complement strand
CTGTGGACCAACTTGAGCAACTTGCGAATGATGCACGGGTCAATGTCCGCCGCAAAGGACCGCCCGACCCGTATGGACGCTGCGTGGTGTACTGGATGCAGCGTTCCCAACGCGCACTGGACAATCCCGCATTGGAAATGGCGGTGCAGGTCGCGAATGCCCTGCACAAACCTTGTGTGGTTTTCCTGGCGCCGATCCCTTTCTACAGCCTTGCCAATGTCAGACACTTTGCTTTCCTGCAGCAAGGCATCCCGGCTATAGCGCGCGAGTTGGAGAAACGTGGCATCGGTTTTGTGCTTCGACGCTACCCTGACCACCACTTGCTGAAATTCTGTGAGGAAGTACGTCCCTGCCTCGTAATTGGAGATGAAAATCCTGTTCGCGAGCCACGCAAATGGCGCCAATTGGTTGGCAAGCAGTTGCGGATGCCCTTCTGGACCGTGGATGCGGACGTGATCGTGCCTTCGCGACTGTTAATGAAGGAGCAATATGCAGCGTACACAGCGCGTCCGGTGATTCGTCGGCTCCTGCCTGAATTTCTGGAACCTGTAGGGAATAGCTACGCCAGAGTCAAATGGGAGGCCGGAAATATGCCTGAAGTCAGGTCTCTGACACCAGATACAAACATCATGGAAGACTGGACCCTCGATTGTTCTGTCCAGCCGAGCAGTGAATTTGTAGGCGGTACTGGAGAAGGATTGCGACGCCTGAAGAGGTTCATCAAGGATGGCCTTCGCAGCTATATGAAAGATCGCAACAGGCCTGAATTGAACGCTACTAGCCATCTTTCACCGTATCTTCACTTTGGGCATCTTGGACCGCACACGGTGGCGCTTGCAATCAAAAAGGCAGATGCACCTCGAGCTGCCAGGGAGGCATTTCTGGAACAGTTGATCGTGCGCAGGGAACTGGCGATTAATTTTGTCCGCTTTAATCCAGACTATGACAGCTTCGAATGCGCTGAGGACTGGGCACACAAAAGTCTTGCCAGTCATGCCAGGGATGATCGCAAGATCTACACCGAACGCGAACTGGAGGAAGCGCGGACGCATGATCCGCTTTGGAATGCCGCGCAGCAGGAGATGGTGATCACCGGCTGGATGCACAACTACATGCGCATGTACTGGGCGAAAAAGATCCTGGAATGGACAAGGACACCAGCCGAGGCTTTCCGGATTGCGGTGCATCTGAACGACAAATATGAGCTGGACGGGCGAGATCCCAATGGATATGCGGGCATTGCCTGGGCCATTGTAGGCAAACACGACCGGCCGTGGTTTGATCGCCCGGTTTTTGGGCAGGTACGTTACATGTCATTTGCCAGCACTTCAAAGAAGTTCGATAGCAAACGCTATATCGAGAAGATGCGGGCGCTAGCTGAACGCTGAGGTCTTCCTTCGAATGCGGCATATTAAGCCTGTCACGGTTCTGTGCACGCTTATGCAGGCGCCCAGGGGCAAACAGATTAAAAAGTCAAATCTTTGTGACGAAAGTCGCTGAACTTAAGTGTATCTGCGGTACAATCAGCGCAGCTTCCAAAAGCAATGAAGTAACAGCATGTCGATAGCCGCCCTGTCGTTGTCCGCACTTCCGGAACTCAAACGGATTCTGCTGGCCACGGACTTGTCCTTCTCCGCCGAATCCCTTGCCGCACTGCCGTACGTGCATGGAATTGCGGATACGTTTGGATCTTCAGTGTTTCTGTGGCACTCGGTAGGATCGGAGGAGGAACCACTGGCTTCGCCTATGGAGTTGCGGCACATCGAGAAGCAGGCCAACGAAAAACTAGAGGGCCTTTCGCATACGATTCAACTCCAGAATCTTCGCGTTACGGCATTGGTGACAAATGGCTCGGTGGCGACGGAACTTCCAAAAACAATTGCCGAAAACAACGTCAGCCTTGTTGTGGCCCGAACGAGCGGCCGGCGAGGGTTGCAACGCATCCTTTATGGCTCCGTGGTCGATGAAATATGCCGAGTGGCAAGCTGTCCGGTGCTAACCGTGGGCCCCTATTTGCTCCCGCAGAAGGAAATCAGATTCAAGCGCATTATCTTGCCCACAGATCTTTCTCTCCATAGCCAGCGGGTGCTGCCGATTACAGTGGCGCTGGCCATGCGTTACGGCGCGTCTGTCACAGTGTTGCATGTGCTCCCCGAGGGGTGGCACCAGAGGCCGGACCAGATTACCGTGACAGAAGCGGCACGGCGGGCCATGAGCAACAGCTTTGAACGTCCACTTTCCGGTCTTGATGCAGAGCTTGTGTGTGAAACCGGTGAACCCGTAGAGATGATTCTTAGAGTCGCGCGGCAAAAGAGCGCAGATTTGATCGCCATGGGAGTCAAAAACGCGTTCGAACCAGGTATCCAGATGTGCCCCAGTGTAGCTTCGCGCGTAGTCTCAGAAGCCCACTGTCCCGTCCTGACCAGCCATTGATTGGTTTTTTCAGCGGTGATGCTCCACGCTGAAAAGCTGGCTCACCCATTCTGTTGGGCTGAGTGCCCCTTGTCTGCTTCTTTCGATCCTTTCAGTTTCATGACGATACGACGTAAGTATTCTTTCAAGGTGATATGTGATTCCCTGATCGGCTGCACAGACAAGGGACGAAGCCCGCTTTGAGCATTGCTTTCGGGTGGGGCGCTCCGCTGGGATGGACGAGGCAGGCGCTCTCCCGGCGAAGGAATACCATTTTCCAGCATCTTCTGGAGTGCCATAAGAGTTTCGAGTGAATAAACGCATGCAGGGCTGGTTTCTTCAGGCAATTTGTTTTTTCTGGTGTTTGGGTCGGTTGCATGCATCTGGTCACGGTCCTCCGCTGGCATGGGGTCCCTCCTTCGTCAATCACAAAGGCCCGCCGGAACCTGGGTCAACTATGACGGAAGAATTACAAATTTGTCTGACTTGCCAGTTTGTCGTGACGGCTGCAATCAGAAAAGTTCTGCAACCGGGTGGGTGGCTGCTATATTCCTGAAACGTCGTATCTTGCCAATGCAATCCAGGCAGACCATTACACAATCTTCATATTCGAGTGCTGAAGTCTGTCGCTCGGCCGGAGCCGCTGGATGCCGCCGTACAAACTGTAACAAGCGCTTACTTGAACAAGATGCTTTTGCGGAGAGTGGGGATGCCGTGACGGACAATAGCTCACTGTGCCCGGAAAAACCTGTTCGCCGCAGCGAACGAGGACCGGGTGATGCGGTTCAGTCGCTCAGTTCATCCGTGGCGTGCCACGGCGCCTGCCGCTCTTAATAGTTGCGCAGGCGCTGCGGCGCGACCAACACGTTCACCGCGTGAGATTGGTGGAGAGGAAAATTCCTCCAATCAGCATGATGAGCACCACGGAACATGTGCCCAGGACACGCACCCACACGGTGATCTTGTTCATCTGGGTGATTAATTCTTGTTGTTCCTTTTCCATGTGGGCTTCCGCACTGTCAAGAAAGAGCTGATCGTCTTCGTGCATCGTGAGGGTACCGCGATAGATGAGCAGCACGATCAGAACCAGTGTCAAACCGCCCCAAAGGATAAGCAGTGCCTGCATCATAGAACACCACCTCGCATCGTCTTGGAAGCGGTCCCGCCTACGCGACGCCGCACAGGCTTGCGGCCGGGGGTATGTGGAACCTCAACTCGAATTATAGTCCCGGTTTTATGGGCGTTTTGCAGGATTTTTTCTGCTTTCAGCTTACATCGCTTTGCGACCTTGTCCTGTTACGCCTCATCTAACTGGTGTTTGTGAGCGAATCTGTACTATAATGGTCTGGATTCCAAGGACCCCAATTTTGAAGGAGAATTGAATGGCTTCCACAACAACTCCCAACGTCGAGACCACGCCGAAGACCCCCGTCAGCCTGACTTCGACTGCGGTTTCCAAAGTCAAGGAGATCATGAAGCAGCAGGAACCTGTGCCTGCGGGGCTGCGCATTGGGGTTGTAGGAGGAGGGTGCTCAGGGTTTTCTTACTCCATGTCTTTTGAGAACGCACCCGGCGTAATGGACAAGGTCTTCAACTTCGACGGGCTGAAGGTGTTTGTGGACGCAACCTCCGTGATGTATCTGAACGGTTGCACCGTGGATTACGTAGAAACACTGGAAGCGGCCGGCTTTAAGTTTGATAACCCCAATGTGAAGAGCACCTGCGGCTGCGGATCATCTTTTAACGTATAACTTTTTCCCGAGCTTGATCAGAGCCTCGCGTACAGCGCGGGGCTTTTTGTTTTGACCTCGCAGGGGAAAGGCGGATTAAAGCGGTGGGTTAGGAGTTGTTCCGGGATTCGGATTGGGGCTGACACCTGGGACCGGGCTGACGCCTGGGACCGGACTTCCTGGGGGTGTGGCTCCGCTGTTATTGCCGCCAGCCCGAGGTGAGCCAACCGCTATGCCTCCATCGGCCGAGCCGCCCAGGGTAGCCGCTGCCTGTTCCAGCTTTGGATCGTACACAAACAGCCACTTGTCGTATTCGCTGTTTCC
>DASUBD010000390.1:0-4986 GCA_035763445.1 Candidatus Angelobacter sp. | reverse complement strand
GTCTGCAGGCTCGCAAGAACCTCATCCGTCTGGTGGAAGCGTTCGCACGCGTTCGAACGAAGCACCCGAATCTGAAGCTTGTGCTGGTGGGAAAGCCTGACCTGCGCCATGAACAATTACTTGCCAGGGTGGATGAACTGGCCCTCAAAGAAGCCGTTCTCTTTCCCGGCTACATCGCCAGTGATGATCTGCCCGTCTTCTATAACGCTGCTGAAATTTTTGTTTTCCCGTCAATTTTTGAAGGGTTCGGACTTCCTGTCATGGAAAGCATGGCCAGCGGCGTACCCACCATTACATCGTGCGGATCTTGTCTTGAGGAAATTGCCGGCGATGGTGCTCTGTTGATAGATCCGTTGAGTGTAGATTCCATCTCCGCCGCGATCACTCGCGTGCTGGAAACTCCGGATCTGAGCCGTGATCTGATCTCGCGCGGGTTGCGCCGCAGCGTCTGCTTCAGCACCGCGACTTTTGTCGCAAAGGTTCTGGACGTCTATCGATCGCTTTCGGGTACCACCCCCCAGTAACGTGCCATCCTGAGCCGAAGCCCTCCTTTATCTGCCGTCCCATCCGCGAACTGGTTTTGGCGAAGGCGAAGGACCCGCTCCGCGGCTGTTTCGCAAGCCACGTCAAATTGCTTGACGTGAATCGGGCTTACAGCTGCGTTAAGAAGAGAATAGATCAGAAAAGACTTGAGCAAGCTCAGGCATGACTTGCGGCAGGCTGCCGGTCACGCAGAAGATATCGTTCCAGCCCTTTTCTCCAGTGCTCGAAAACGTTGCGCCCACTCTGCTTCAACGCCGCATTTTCCAGGACTGAATATTTCGGGCGGGCCACTTTGGCGGGGAATTCGCCGGGACGGGCCGGCTCCAGCTTCACCTTACTGCCGGAAAGCTCGAAAATGGCTTTGGCGAACTCATACCAGGAGCAGCCGCCTTCTGATGTTGCATGATAGAGGCCGTAATCTTTGGTGCGGCTCAATACAACCAGTTGGCGCGCCACCTCCACCGTAGGCGTTGGGGTGACGAATTCATCGTTCACCACCCGCAGTTCATCCCGCTCCCGGGATAGCTTCAGCATCAACTCGACAAAGTTCAGGTTGCCTTTTGCCCGGCACGGATGCAAGCCGTACAGGCCGGATACGCGCACTACAAAATGGCGTGGGTTTTCTGCCCGGACAAAATACTCGCCTGCCAGCTTGCTGTTGCCATAGACGTTCAGCGGCTTTGCCGAATCTTGTTCTGTGTAGGGCGAGTGTTTCAGGCCGTCAAAGACGTAATCAGTGCTGATGTGAAACAACGCGGCCCCAAGTGAATGAGTGGCACGTGCCACGTTGCGTGCGCCCACAGCGTTGGCCGCAAAGGCCGCGGCTGGCTCCGTTTCACACTTCTCCACGTGGTGAAAGGCAGCGGTATTGACCACCACCTCAGGACGGAGAGCTTCCAGGGATCGCAGAACTGAAGCTTCAGATGAGACTTCCAGGTCCTGATGCGTAAGGGATTTGACCTCATCCCCTTCAGCAACAAAGGCAGCGGCCACATCCTCGCCCAGTTGCCCATTGCCTCCAATAACAGCTACTCTCATTGCCCTTCCCCGGCCAGCATGGCTGCGGCCGCGGGTTTGGCCGCCTGTGTTTCAAGCTGGCGGAAAACGCTGATGTTGTAGTAATTGGGATTGTCCCAGTCGCTGCACTTTGACATGTTCGTGATCAGGTTGCTCACGATGCTGCGCACGTTATGATGCGGATGAAAGCTCAGGACGTTCTTGGCGCGTTCAATCGATACCTTGTAATTCCTGATGTCTTTGATGTGCTTGATGTCCAGGGCCGTCCGGATTCCAAGTTCCTGCTGCAATGTCGATTCCACCAGGTCCGCAATCTCTCCTACAGTATGGTTTCCTGATGCTACGTTGAAAATGCCGGAAATTGATTCGTTGGCCTCAATAGCGCGCACATAGGCCATGCACGCGTCTTCAATGCTCAGAATCGGCCGCCAGATCGCCGGGTTATTGACCGTGATTACCCGGTCCTTCATGGCTGTCTTGAACATGGTGTTGATGATCAGGTCGAAGCGCATGCGCGGGCTGTAGCCGCAGACCGTTCCTTTGCGCAGTGCAATCACGGAAAAGCCATCGCCCTGCAGTTGCATCACCGCGCGTTCACCCTGCAGCTTGGAGATCCCATAGGGATAATGCGAGCTTACCGGGCGATCTTCGTCAAATAGTTCATTCTCCGTGTAACCATAGACTGAGCAGGAGCTGGCGTAAATGTAGCGCCGCACCTTTGCCTGGCGGGCGATGTAACAGAGATATGCCGGGGCTGCCGCATTGAACACGAAATTTTTGCTCGGCGAGTACTCCGCCATTGGATCGTTGGAAAGCCCGGCCAGAAAAAGCACCTGGTCGTAATCTTTCAAATCGGCGATCTGAAGATCAAAGATGTCGCGATTAACGATTCCCACCTCGGGCGGAAGCTGGTTGCCAAACCAGAAGAGGTCTACCACATCAATGTCGTAGCCGCGCTCGAGCAGCTTCGGGATCAGGGCCGACCCTACATAGCCGGCGCCACCCGCGATGAGAATACGCATTACGCCTCCTGTCGCGACAATGCAGCACTATGAAGGATGTTATCCGAAAGCGGTGACTCCAGCCATTGCGCAAGAGTCGGTGCACGTTTGTCACGGTCTGACGTGATCGCTGTCAGCGGATCAATCGGCCAGCGAATGCCGATCTCCGGATCAGCAAAATAGATTCCAGCTTCCCCCCTGGGGTTGTAAATCCCGGTGCACTTGTACTGGACCTCGCAGCCCTCTGTAAGAGAGCAAAAGCCGCGCGCAAATCCATACGGCGCCCATACTTGTTTTTTGTTTTCGGCCGATACTTCCATGCCAAACCACTGGCCAAGAGTCGGAGAACCCTTGCGCACGTCTACCGCCACAAGGAACGCGCTGCCCTGGGTTACGCGCATGAGCTTTCCCATCGGCGGCTCCCATTGAAAGTGCAACCCGCGCAGTACTCCTTTGGCCGAGCGTGAATGATTGTCCTGCACAAACTCTGTGGGCAGTCCCAGCTCGCGAAACTGGTCGGCGCGAAAGGTTTCCATGAAGAATCCGCGCTCATCTCCGTTGACCTGGGGAACGATCACGACAATGTCATTAAAATGTACTGATTCAACTGCAAGTGGCATGAAAAAGGTGCATCCTTTCCGCGCTGGCCATTCCTTCACTATATCGCGAGCGCAAAGGCGAGAACCAGACGAATACTGAGATGAATCTAGAAGAGTACCGACGAACGAATTTAAGCCCGGCCTTTTACGCCAGGAGAATGAGCCCTATTGGGCGGGGTCGTTTGTGGGACTCGGGGGCGTGATGGCTGGTACGGTTTTCTGCGTTTCACGCTTTCCAAAAAATGTGGCAATGGATCTTCGCGTCGACGGCGCACAGGCCGGTGGGGTTAATGGACGGTTCAGGAATGGTCTTTCGCAGAAGAACCAGAACACAGTACCTATCATCAGCAGCTCAATCATCTGTACAGGAATCACCAGCACGTGCGGCATGCCATGCCCGGCCAGCTTGTCGGCGATGAATCGGGTGGGACGCAGGTTGAACTGGTGCGTTAAATAGAGGCTGTAGGTAATCATTCCGAACGCGGCCAATCCTTTGCCAATGGCATGCTGCTTGAAAGCATCATCGTATCGCCGGAAAAGGATCAGCAGCAGAGCGAAAATCGAAACCACGGCCCATTCTTTGTACACCCAGCGGACATCAAAAGGCCCCAGATACCATGCCACCGTTGAGATGATGGCAAATGCCGCCAATCCGCCATCGATGAGCCGAGCCGACTTTCTGCTTCGATGCCGGCAGAGCCGGTAGAACACCAGCACTCCTATGGCAAAGTGCACCCAGTACTCAAGGAATAATCCGTAAGAAGTAGACGGGAATATCACGTTCCAGATCAGGCACGGGATCGCAAGGAACAGAACAGTCCGCTGAATCGGAAGCTTGAACTTCAAGGCCAGCATGGCGAACACCGCCATGAGCAGGTAAAACTGTTCTTCGTAGTTGAGTGACCAGAACGCTGAGACAAACAGGTGGGTGTTCTCGGAAGGAAGACTTGTGGGATGAAAAACCAGATGCGTCCACTGCATCAGCGTAAGATTTTGGATCCATTCCAGAACCGACGTAGAAATCTGATTTCCCGCGCCTACTGACTGCTTCAGGAACCTGGTGGCCAGGAAAAACATTACGGCGAAAAAGTACGGTGGATAGATCCTTCGTACGCGGCGCACCATGAAGCCGCCAAATCCAATCTTGTTCTTCAGACATGACTCTGAAGTGCTGGCAATGCAGTACCCGCTGATCACAAAAAAGACCATCACGCACATATGGCCCAGGTTGAACGATGATCCGATGTTCAGGTGATGGCACACTACGCCAAATGCGGCAAGTCCGCGCCAGGCATCAACCATGGTATAGCGGCTGCCCCAGGGACCCGCTTGCAGCACTGCGCTGGCGCTTGTTGACGAGCTTGCCATGAACAGATTCTAGCTTACCCTTTGTGCGCTCGGCCCGAGTGGCTGGATCAGCTGTTCAGGAGTTGCAGGAAGTGAACCCAGCGAGGGAAGCATCCTTTGTTGTGGTATCGTTCACTCATTGCGATACTATCTGACGCCGCTCATTTTCGGATGAAACCACTCACCTCAGTCCCGCCCTTAGACTTTCAAAGGCTCTATTTGCTGCCTGAACAATGCACCAAGTCTGTGAGCAGAACTCGCGATTGGACCATTCCGGCTCTGCACAAACTTGGAATCAATCAGGGACGCATCCTCTCAGTCGGTTGCGCGAATGGCATGGATGTTTTAACGCTGCGCGCCGCCGGGTATGAAGCTTTTGGTACGGATTTGTATCCGCCCCATCAGGATGCTCTGCCATGGTTCAAGCAGGGCTCCATCACAGCCATTCCTTTTGCAAATGAGAGTTTTGATGCGGTGAC
>DASUBD010000389.1:0-4461 GCA_035763445.1 Candidatus Angelobacter sp. | reverse complement strand
ATACCGCATCTCAGGTTAAAAAGAGATGGGCTTTTCCATTAAGTTTTCCAATGCCGCGGTAACAAAATCCTTTGCACCGCGTCCTTTAATTCGGGCATCTTAGCTTATTGAAGTTACTTTGGATGCGGGCACTTCCATCGTTACCAGGCGTTCTGTTTCGGGAAAACAGGCTGGGCGGGAAGGGCTTAAGGGTGGTGTTATACTTGCGTTAGCATCCCGCGATCCGGGTACTTAGCTCAGCCGACAAGGAACACTCATGTCTCGTGGTTCTCGCCGTTCAACGTTTTTCATCCTGCTGGTCATCTTAATCTGCGGTTTTCTGGGCGTAGGCTTCAGCCAGCGCAACGGAGGCGCCAATCCGGGCGGCGCGTCAGATTCTGATGTGCGCGATAATCTGCGTCAATTCTCAGAGGTTTACTCCCTGGTGGAGCAGAATTATGCGGAACCGGTGAATCCTGACAAGGCAATCTACAACGGCGCGATTCCCGGAATGCTGCACGTGCTCGACCCGCACTCTAATTTCCTTGATCCCAAGTCTTATTCCCTGCTCCGCGAAGAGCAGAGCGGCAAGTACTATGGCGTGGGCATGCAGATTGCCCCCCGTAACAACAAGATCATTGTGGTGGCCCCGTTCGTCGGCACCCCGGCTTACAAAGTGGGACTTCGCCCCGGTGACGTGATTCTGGCCGTCGATGGCAAGCCGACAGACAACCTCAGCGTGAGCGATGTAGCAGACATGCTGAAAGGTCCCCGCGGAACCAACGTGCACATCACCATTCTGCGCGAAGCCACGCCCAAACCGCTGGAATTCAATGTTGTGCGCGACGAAATTCCCCGCAACAGCGTAGATCTCAAGTTCTTTATCAAGCCCGGCATTGGCTACATGCATATCACTGCCTTCAATGAGACCACCGAGCAGGAAGTGGAAGACGCTCTGCAGCAGTTTGGGGACCTCAAAGGCCTGATCCTTGACCTGCGCGGCAACCCCGGCGGCCTGCTGAATGAAGGCATCGGAGTGGCCGACCAATTCCTGAAGAAGGGGCAGGTCATTGTTTCTCATCGCGGGCGCAGTTCACCGGAAAAGACGTATCGCGCCCCGCATGGCAACGGCGGTAAGGATTACCCGCTGGTAGTTCTGGTGAACCGGGGCACGGCATCGGCGGCTGAGATTGTATCCGGCGCCATTCAGGACCATGATCGCGGCTTGATCGTGGGCGAAGTCACCTTCGGCAAAGGCCTGGTGCAGACGGTCTATCCGCTTTCTGAAAACACCGGACTGCTCCTGACGACGGCCAAGTACTACACGCCCAGCGGCCGCCTGATCCAGCGCGACTACAACGGCGTCTCACTGTATGACTACTATTACTCGCGCGCCCAGGAAGATAATCCCAACACCAACAACAATACGCAGTCCAAGGAAGTAAAGCTTACGGACAGCGGGCGCACCATGTACGGTGGGGGCGGCATCACCCCGGATGTGAAGATTGCTCCCTTCAAGCCGAACCATTTTGAGGACTCGCTGCTGATTAAGTATGCGTTCTTCAATTTCGCCCAGCACTACCTCAGCGGCCGTCACATTGACAAGAACTTTGAAGTTACGGACGCAGTCATGCAGGACTTCCGCAAGTTCCTTGACGAGCAGAAAGTCCCCTACACTGAGGCCGAGCTGACGGAAGGCCAGGAGTGGATCAGAGCCAACATCAAGGCCGAGATCTTTATCTCAGAGTTTGGACAGGAAGAAGGCCTGAAGGTGAGGGCGCAGACCGATCCTCAGGTTCTTGCGGCGCTCAACGACCTCTCCAAGGCCAAGGAACTGGCAGACAACGCCAAAAAGATCATGGCGCAGCGTGCTACAGCCTCTGCTGCCAGATAATTTTTCTCCACCCACACCCTCAAGGCCCGCTCAAAAAGCGGGCCTTAAATTTTGGCCTTTGCGCCTGTTCACTATCCCGGTACACAGGCCGCGCGGCAAGTTGCTGGCCTCCCGCATCCCTTTCATCATTGTTCCTGCCCTGCTGAAGCGCTACTATGTCTTCAACGTTTCAGCAAGGGAAACGTTGTTGCACAAATGTTCGCCGGACTTACCTTGAGCGGAGCTTTTGCGTGAGCGCCTCATTCGGTACAGTTCTTCAACTCAAAGGCACGACCATGGAGTTTGTTGCAATTCGTCCCGGAACCTTCATGATGGGCTGTTCTGCCGGCGACACGGAATGCTACTCCGAAGAAAAGCCTCTGCATGAGGTGGAGATCACCAGGCCTTTCGAGATTGGCAGATTCCAGATAACGCAGGCGCAATATCAGGAAGTGACGGGAACGAATCCCAGCTATTTTCCCGGGCCGAACCATCCGGTGGAAGGCGTGAGTTGGGAAGACGCGCAGAAATTCTGCGAAAAATTGAATGCGCGCAAAGACGGCTTTTTGTACCGCCTGCCCACTGAGGCGGAATGGGAATATGCGGCCAGGGGAGGCGATCCCGCCTCGCGCTACGGTCCGTTGCCGGAAGTGGCCTGGTATCACGATAATTCCGGGGGCACCACGCATCCTGTCGGCCAGAAAAAACCAAATGGCTTTGGACTCCATGACACACTTGGCAATGTTTGGGAATGGGTGCAGGACCGGTATGACCAGGACTATTACAGCCACAGTCCAGATCGCGACCCCCCGGGCCCGCTGAGCGGAGATTATCGCGTGGCGCGCGGCGGTTCGTGGCGAGGCATCGCCCGCGGATTGGCCCGCGTTTCTTCACGCTACGTTCTTCGTGGCACTGTGCGAAGTATCGTGGTGGGATTTCGCTGCGCACGGGAGAAAAGCAGCACTCAGCCGTCAGCAGTCAGCATTCAGCCCTGAAACAATTTGGAAAGTAACAACGAGCACCCCTCAATCACGCAGTAAAACGAAGAAGCACAGCAGCTGAGTTGATTCCCCACTACTTCGCTTACTCTGCTGCTTCCGTTATTTCAAAGATTTCGGTTTCTGCTTCCAGCCTGCTTCGGGGCTGAGTGCTGTGGGCTGACTGCTTCTAAGTTACCAACGTACTCTTTTCGAATTTCGCGGACAGGCGCATGATGTCCTTGCTTGACATCGAGAAATTCTGGCCGGTGGTTGTGGGGGAACAATTACCGGCCAGACAAAAGCTCATAAGCCAATCAACCAGGCCTCGGTAGTTCCGGGGCCTGCATTTTTTGTTTAGAACGTGGCTTCATCCGCGGACGGGCCGTAAATGGACGGCACGGGAACATTGTTCAGCCGCAGATAGACAGAAAGCTGGCCGCGATGGTGAATGCCGTGGCTCAGGATGAAGCTGCGAAATACCGCCGCACGCGGCATGCTGAAGATGGTCTGCGCTCCAGCCTTCAGCGCCCAGGGTTTCATCATCTCCGCGTCGGTGGCATTCTGCAGGATCTTGTGCGCCGCAGCCGTATTCTTGTCAAAAGCTTCCAGGATTTCCGCGCGTGATTTCAACTCCTGATTGCGCGGCGCAGTGCTGACGTCAAAGGAGTCTGATCCCATCACCGCCTCAGCCCAGTGATTGATAGTGGCCAGGTGTGTGGCCAATCCGCCTAAGGTGGTTGATTTATCGTGCGGTTTCCAGGTCAGCTTATCTTCCGGCACCCGCTCCAGAGTGCGACGTGTAGTCTTCATCTCATGCTCAAATTCAGGCAGAAGTGCGCTGCTGATTTGCTTGCCTTGCCCAAAAGATTGCGGATTCGCTGCCATACTCTCCTCCATCGATGAATAGTAGGTCGCCAGACATTTTACATGGCGAAACAGAGGCAGTGCAGCGTGGAAGTCTTGCGCAAAAAGGAAATTGGTAATTGAGCAATCGTTGTCACAGATTACCCAATTACCAAATTACCCAATTACGAAATTTGTTTAGCTCACACTCAGCACTCTCATTCCCGTTTCCACTGCCTTTACGGTCTTGCCGCTGGTGCGCACCACGACTGTGCAATTGCGGCCTTTGGCTTTGGCTTTATAGAGCGCCTGGTCGGCGATGCGCAGCACCTCACTGGCGGTGAACTGATCGGCGCTGGTGGATGCCACGCCGATGCTGACGGTTACGTTGGTCTGTTTCTTGCCGCCACGCACCCGACGCTTGCCGCGCCGCTCGGTCCCTCGAACGGTGAACGTGGACTGCTCAATGATCTTGCGCATACGGTCGAGGTAGACATATACCTCGTCAGAAGACTTACCCGGAAACACAACCGAGAATTCTTCCCCGCCATAGCGGTACGCTTTCCCGCCGCCGGCGATGCGCGCCAACCGTGAAGCTACCAGGCGCAGCGCTTGATCACCCGACTCGTGACCGTAGCTGTCATTGAACTTCTTGAAATGGTCCACATCCAGCATGGCGATGGTGTACGTCTCCGGCAGCTTCATCAGCGCCTCATTCAGTGCGCGCCGGCTGGGCAACTGCGTGAGCTCATCAAGGTAAGCCATGCTGTAAGAGGTTTCGATTAA
>DASUBD010000388.1:0-3333 GCA_035763445.1 Candidatus Angelobacter sp. | reverse complement strand
TTAGAGAACGGCTGCAAAATGTCGATCGTCATCGTTGATGACAACCCAGGCAGCCTTGAGTATCTATCGACCGCACTGGCCGGCTCTGGCTTGGAAGTCTTCACGGCGCCAAGCGGTGAAGAAGGCCTTGCTCTCATCTACGCGCATCATCCCCAAATCGTGTTAAGCGATCTGACCATGCCAACCCTGAGCGGGCTGGACGTGTTGCGGATGGTGAAGGATTTCGATCCGAAAATCAGCGTGGTCATCATGAGCTCTGATGATCCAGCAGGTGCAATGGCAAAGACGGTACAGCAGGGAAGCACGGAATACCTGAAAAAGCCGATCAGGTTATCCGTGCTCAGAAGCTGCATAGGGCAGCTCATTCAAAGTCATCAGTCGCAAACCACAAGGTCCTGATCACAGAGAACTCTTCTTCCTCAAAAACTGCGTGACGTAGGCCGAGGCACTTGAAGTCAGGCACCCTGGGTCCTTCGATCAGCAACTCTGTGCAACCATGCTTGAACTTGTGTAGCCCGAGTGCCTTCCGAGTAGGCATCCAGAATGTATTGTGACAGCATGCGCTGCGTATTGAAGAAGGAAGCATTCAGAGCGATTGCCAGCCGCATTACTTCAGCGTAAGCTTTGGGCCGGCCATAAAACATCGGCACAATGATTTTCTCCAGCTTGTCATAGAGTGACGCGATTTCCTCAGCGGGGTGTTCCGGGATCTCCTCGCGTCCTATGTCCCATCCGGTTGCACCTTCCACATGGCCTTCCAGCCACCATCCATCTGGGACGCTCAGGCTCGGCACTCCGTTCAAGGCAGCCTTCATTCCACTTGTGCCCGACGCTTCATAGGGACGCTGCGGCGTATTGAGCCACAGGTCCACGCCGCTCGTCATCAATGCCGCCCAATTCATATCGTAGTTTTCCAGGTAAACGGCGCGGATGGTATTTTTCAGCGCCTTCATCGCATGAAAGACGCGACGAATCTGCTCCTTGCCCGCTTCATCCCTGGGATGCGCCTTGCCTGAGTAGACCAGTTGCAACGGTCCCACGTTTCGCGCGGTCTTCTCAAGACGTCCCAGGTCCGCGAAGAGAAGGTCTGCACGCTTGTAAGCCGTCGCGCGCCGGGCAAAGCCGATGGTGAGCACGGTGGGATCAAGCTGAACGTTGCTGGCAGTCGCCACGGCCTGGATGAATGCCTTCTTTGCTACCGCATGGGCTGCGCTGATTTCTGCCAGAGGAATGCCAATGGCATATCGAAAATAAAGATTGTCACGACGCCATTCCGGAATGTGACGGTCATAAAGCTCCTGGAATGGTTTGGCCGTCCACGTGGCGGAGTGCACGCCATTGGTAATTGCTCTGATGGGATAATTCGGGAACATGCCGCGCGCCACTTCACCGTGCTGCATTGCTACACCATTGATGTAATGGGAGCAGCGAAGGCCCAGGTCAGTCATATTCAGCTCATTTCCGGTGAAGCAACCCATTCCTTCCAGTGCGGCCGTACGGTCATTTCCAAGTACGCTGTGGACCATTTCTCTCGGGAACTTGTCGTGTCCTGCAGGCACCGGGGTATGAGTGGTAAATACGCATCTCTTGCGTATCACGGCAAGGTCCTGCGCAGATGATTCCCTCAACGGATTCTGCGCCCGATGTTCAGCCAGAAGCGCGAGGACGAGCAGCGTAGGATGGCCCTCATTCATGTGATACGTGGTTACGCTGTGGTGACCGAGCTGGCGCAACACTGCCATACCTCCGAGTCCCAGCAGCGCTTCCTGACACAAGCGATAGTGTTCATCGCCGCCGTAAAGTTCGTCAGTGAGTGTCTGTGCGAAGGCAGAATTTTCCGGAAGAGCGGTGTCCAGGAGGTAAACAGGAATTTCATACCCCGTGCAGCCGCGGACCGTGTATTGCCAGGTGCGAATGGAAACCTTTTCATTTGCAAGAAGCAATGATGCAATCGGTTCCAGTGGCTGCAACCTGCTTTCAGGGGCCCAGCTGCACGAAGCTTCTGACTGAGTTCCATCCGCGTCGAGATGCTGTTCAAAATATCCCTTGCGATGCAACAGTGTGACGCCTGCCATCGCCAGGCCCATATCTGCCGCAGAGCGCAGGGTGTCTCCGGCAAGGATGCCAAGTCCGCCCGCATAGGTAGGGATGTCCGCCTCCAGAGCTATCTCCATGGAGAAATATGCGGTTCTGACTGGGCTAAATTCCACTCTCATATTTTTTGTGCAGAACAGGCCCCGGCCTGCGAAGCTACAAGAAATCAGAATTGTCTCTCATATCAGAGGTCCGCAACGTGATGCGAATCACTCACGATAGCGCCGTGCTGTGTGAGCCGGGTCACAGAAAACAATGCGAGGTTACTTTTATAAAGAAATCGGGCCGGGCCTCCGAGAGCCTGCGCTTTGGCTGCGGTTCTGGGGGTAGCTGCGACGGGCGGAGACCCGGCTTTGGATATCTTCCATTTCAGGGGGATGCCATGGAACGTCTGGTCCAATTCAAGCGGATCGCGGTGCTGACTGATCTTGCAGCTGAGTCAGAGAAGATAATCCGATATGCCGCTGCTCTGGCACGCTGGTACGGGGCAGAGTTGTTGCTCATTCATGCCTGTTCTTCTGCCGCCTCCTGCACTCCTCGCAAATCATCTTCAGCTTCTACTGAGAGTGGAACGCGAGTGGAGCAAAATCCTGAGGAAAGGCTCAAGTCGCTGGTCCAGGAGCTTGGGCTTCAGGACCTTGCCCCAAGGATATTGGTTCGGAAGGAAACTATTTCTGCCCTGATCTCTGAACTGGACCAGTACCGGCCCAACCTGCTTGTTCTTGCTACTCATGGCCGCGAAGGTATTCGAAAGTGGCTGGCCGGCTCAGTTGCGGAGGAAGTGTTCAGGAAAGTGCAATGGCCAGTGCTGGTGATTGGCCCCCACTGCGCTGGTGCTGAGTCATGTTCTCCGAAGCAGCTTGAGCGGGTGCTGTACGGCACAGATTTGTCAGCAGACTCGGTTGGCGCGCTCCAATGTGCGGCGGGGATTTCCCATGATCACGAATCAAAACTGATTGCGCTCTATGTTCAGCTCGATCCCAGCCAGGAATTTTCCTATGGCCGGGCGCTGGCGGAGCAAAGGTTGAAGGATTGGGCGCAGGACCATATCGACGGTTTTGGTGAGGCGCTGGTCAGTGCCGATTTCGCAATTGAGTTTGGGAAACCGCAAGAAAAAATCATTAAAGCTGCTACCCGGCTGAAAGTTGACATGATTGTTCTGGGCGCCCGCTGGTTCGGTCATGCTTCCGGTGCCGGCAGCCACTTCATCACAGGCACGGCTTACGAAGTGAGTTGCGC
>DASUBD010000387.1:0-6246 GCA_035763445.1 Candidatus Angelobacter sp. | reverse complement strand
CTGAGTTCTTCAAGCGCCTTCTTGCCTCTTGGACGCCGGCCCGGCCTGATGTCGCACAGCAGCGCCTTGGTTTCCATGATGCGTACATTGGGCTCTTCTGAGATTGGCAGCAGATCATTGACGACGTCGCCTTTGACCAGGCCGTTGGAGCCCCAGTGATAAGGAAGTCCCACTTGATGGATGGTGCGGCCCGCCACGCGAACTGGTTTCATGCGGCTGGTCACCAGGACGCGCGCTTCCACTATGGCACGCATGGTGGTGATGGTGGCGTAGTCGCCATGCTGGAGGCCGAGTTCGCCTGCCATCTCAGGCGAGACCTCGCAGAACAACTCAGGTTGCAACTCCGCCAGATGGCTTAGCGTACGGGTCATTCCGCCGGCGGTGTGATGCTCTGTAAGACGATAGGTGGTGAGAACGTAAGGGAATCTGGGATCAGCAGCCCTGGCATATGGATTATCAGGCCGCTCGCGACGCAGCGCCGCAGGATCAGTACCTTGTTGCGGGTAGAGCGGATTGGAGAACGGAGACTCCAGCGGTTCGTAATGCGTGGGCAGAGGACCGTCTTTGAGGCCGCTGCTCACGTAGATCCAGCCGACTCCGTCAGGATGCAGGATGAATGGCTTGTCGCCGGCGAGTGCAGCGTCGCCCTCGGCGTCTGGGCCCGGCCGGTAGTCCGGGGCCTTGTCTTTGGTGAAATCGGCATTGTCCAGGCCGGTCCACTCTTTTTTCTCAGTGTCCCACCAGACGAGCTTCTTGCGGTCGCTCCATGGTTTGCCATCCGGTCGAGCGGAGGCGCGGTTATAGATAATGCGGCGATCCGAAGGCCAGGCATAGCCCCAGCCATGACCGTACAAGCCTTGCGGTTTGCGTTCGTTTGCCCGGTTCTTGTCGCGAGAGGGGAAGCAGCCGGAGTAGATCCAGGCTCCGCAGGCTGTGGACCCATCGGCTTTCAAATCTTTGTAGCCGGAGACCAGCTTGTGATCGGCCACGGTCCAGCCGTTGATCTCCATCATGACTTCTGCTGCGCTCGGTTCAGCGTGCGGACCATGCGTCGTGTAATTCCAGGTAAGGGCGTTGAGTGGCGCGTTGCGCGGCCGCGGATCCTTTGCCGCTTTGGCTTTCAGCAAACGGCCCAGGTGATACATGAACCATGTTTCGCTACGCGAGTCGCCGGGAGCTTCCGGACCCTTATTGTGGAATTGCAGCAGCCGCTGCGTATTTACGAAGGTTCCGTCCTTCTCCGGAACGCCGGCGGCAGGCATCAGGAACACTTCCGTTGCGATGGTGTCAGGGTTCAGCTCGCCGCGCTCGACTTCAGGCGAGTTGTACCAGAACGAAGCCGGCTCTGTTTCCACGAACTCGCGCACCACAAGCCACTTCAGCTTGGCCAGCGCTTTGCGCTCAAGCCTCCCGTTCGGAGCCCCGACGGCCGGGTTCTGACCCATCATGAATAGACCGTCAACCTTGCAGTCCATCATGTCCAGCCAGTAACCGAAGTGCGAATGATCGCCAGTGACCCGCGGCAGCCAGTCAAAGCAGTAGTCATTCTCCGCAGTCGCAGCATCGCCATAATATGACTTAAGGAAACTCACAATGTACTTATCAAAATTCGCCCACCACCCAGTAGTTGCACGATGTTTCTTAATGTAGTCCTTGAAGGTGTTGGCGTCTTTGTTGAACATCGGCGTGGGCAGATAGCCGGGAAGGATGTCATAAAGAGTGGCAACGTCAGTCGAGCCCTGAATGGAGGCGTGGCCGCGCAACGCCAGCACTCCGCCGCCGGGCCGGCCTACATTGCCGAGCAGGAGCTGCAGGATTGCCGCCGTACGGATGATCTGCACACCGTTCGAATGCTGCGTCCAGCCGACCGCGTAACAGATGGTTGCGGTTCTATCCGGGCCGGAAGCCGAACAGTATGTTTCCGCAACTTTCAGGAAGAGATCCTTACGAACGCCGCAGTATTGCTCCACCATGTCCGGCGTGTAACGCGAGAAGTGCTTCTTAAGCACCTGGTAGACACAGCGCGGATGTTGCAGAGTCGGGTCGGAGTCATGCTCTTGCAGTTCGCCGGCTTCGCCGCCTCGATCCTTGCCGTGTCCTCCCCCATGTTCTTCATGACCCGCCTGTGGACCAGCAAAAAGCGTGCCCTTCTCAGGAGAGCCTTCGTAAAGCCACGAAGTGGGATCGTATTGTTTCTTTTCCGCGTCCCAACCGGAGAAGAGGCCACCAAGATCTTCGGTATCACGGAAATCTTTGCGCAGGATAGTCGGCGCATTTGTATAGGCCACAACATAATCGCGGAAAATTTTGTCGTGTTCGATCACGTAATTGATCAGACCACCCAGAAAAAGAACATCGCTCCCGGCGCGCAAGGGGACCCAGACATCAGCCATGGCAGAGGTACGGGTAAAACGCGGGTCAACGTGGAAGACTTTCGCTCCATTTTTTTCGCGTGCTTCAATCACCCACTGGAATCCCACGGGATGATTCTCCGCCATATTGGATCCCATAATGAGGATGGCATCGGCATTCGTGAGGTCCTGCTGAGCTGTGGTAGCGCCGCCACGTCCGAAGGAAGTGCCCAGACCGGGCACTGTTGAGCTATGTCATATTCGGGCCTGATTGCTGATGCAATTCATCCCGAGCCCGCCAGTGAAGAGCTTTCGGATCAGGTAGTTTTCCTCGACGTCGAGCGTTGCTCCTCCCAGGTGTGCGATGCCCAGCGTGTGCATTACGGACTCGCCCTCTTGCTTTTCGACAAAGGTGCGTTCGCGCGTGTCCCATACGCGATCGGCAATCATGTTCATTGCCGTGTCGAGCGGAATTTCTTCCCATTTGCGGGAATACGGTCGACGATATTTGACTTTAGTGAGGCGTCCGGGATGAGTGTGGAGCTGGAATGTGTCAGCTCCTTTAGGGCAAAGACGGCCACGGGAGATCGGCGACTCTGGATCACCCTCAATGGAGACTAGCTTGTTGTCTTTATGAAATACGAGCTGCCCACAACCGACACCACAATAAGGACAAATGGAACGTGCAACTTTGGTTCCTTCTGTTTTGAAGCGCGGCTGGAGTGTCCGGGTCCGGTCTGACATTGCTTCCGGGCCTGTACCGTCCCCGCCTGATTGGATCTGTTGGATGACAGGCCAGCGTGAGAGCAAGTCTCTGAGCATTTTTTGCCTCCCTTGACGAATGTGACTCATGAGGGAAGGTTGAGGTTGCCTTGTGGCCGAGTCTGGGTTTCACGCTCTACTGGATATAGAGAGTTGTGGCACGTGATGTTTGTCACAGAATGAGGCAGGTACGTTCTATACTATGCCCTTTCGCAAACGGCTCCATTGAGGAATAATGTTCGCGCATACTTGAAGGGATAACGTTCAGCGACCATTTCCCGGGGCATCAAGCGAGGTTTTTAGGAGCTTCGGCTTCGCGTTGCGTCCCGAGTTCCTGGAAGTGAGCTTCGATGACGTTACGACGCCAATCGGAAAATTGGAAAATATTGAGAAGCAGAAGAGGAATCAGGCGGTAAATAAGCCGAAGGAGAAAAAGGCCTGTGATCGTTGGAGTTCCTAAAGAAACTTATCCAGGAGAGCGCCGGGTAGCCCTGACGCCCGCTGTTGTTCCATTGCTGGCAAAGGCAGGACTGGAAGTGGTGTTGGAAGCCGGCGCAGGCGAGCAAGCAGGATATCCTGACGCGCAATATCAGGAGAAGGGCGCAAAGATACTGCCCGACCGCGGCTCGGTATTCTCGCAGTCAGACATCATCGTGCAGGTGCTTTGCCATGGCGCCAATGACAAAACCGGCAACGGTGATCTTTCCCTGATGCGCAAGGGGCAGGTGCTGATCGGGTTCCTGCGTCCTCTTGGTTCCCCTGATTCAGTGCAGCAGGTGGCTAAAACCGGTGTGAGCGCATACGCGGTGGAGTTGATGCCGCGCACCACGCGCGCCCAGAGCATGGACGCGTTGTCGTCGATGGCTTCCATCGCCGGGTACAAAGCTGTGACGGTGGTTGCCGATGAACTGCCGCGAATCTTTCCCATGATGACGACTGCGGCAGGAACCATAACGCCGTCCCGCATCCTGGTGATCGGCGCCGGCGTTGCCGGATTGCAGGCGATTGCCACGGCTAAGCGGTTGGGAGCAGTTGTTTCCGCCTATGACGTACGCCCTGCAGTCAAGGAACAGATTCAGAGCCTGGGTGGGCGATTTGTGGAACTGCCGCTTGAAACCGCAGGCGCACAGGACGCCGGCGGTTATGCCAAGGCGCAGGATGAGGCGTTTTATGCCAAACAGCGCGAGTTGCTGGGCAACGTGATCGCAGAGAGTGATGCCGTCATTACCACTGCTGCCATTCCGGGCAAGAAGGCGCCGGTGCTGGTGACCGAAGCCATGGTAAAGCGCATGCCTCCGGGATCCATCGTTCTGGATCTTGCGGCGGAGCGCGGCGGAAACTGTGAGCTGACGCAGGCGGGAGAGCGGGTCACCGTTCACGGCGTGACCATTATCGGGCCCATTAATCTGGCCAGCGGCGCGCCCTATCATGCCAGCCAGATGTACGCGAAGAACCTGACGACCTTTCTCCAGAACCTGGTGAAAGACGGGAAAGTGCGTCCGCCGGAAAGCGATGACATTATTCGCGATACGCTGTTGACCCAGGGCGGAGAAGTGGTAAATGCACGGGCGCGGGAAAGCATGGGAATGCCCGCGCTGGTGGGAAAGTAACCGAGTTCAAGGAGGAAGAGTGCCAGCGGATTTTATTTCCAACCTTTACCTTTTCATACTGGCGGGGTTTGTGGGGTTTGAGCTGATTAAGCGGGTTTCGCCGCTCCTGCACACGCCTCTCATGTCGCTGACCAACGCGCTCGATGCCATCGTGGTGGTGGCGGCGATCATCATTGCCGGGCGGCATGAGACGCCCTTGACGACGGCGCTGGGAGCTGTGGCTGTGGCAGCTTCCTTCAGCAACATGGTCGGCGGATTCCTGATCACTGACCGGATGGTGCGCATGTTCAAGACGGGCAGGGCCAAAAAATGACTCACGCTTTCGCACTGCAGGAATATCTCGATTTCGCATACATCATCGCCGTTGTGCTGTTCATGCTGTCACTGAAATGGCTGAGTTCGCCGGTGACGGCGCGCTGGGGCGTGATTGCCGGAGAAATTGGCGCTGTCCTGGCGGTTGGCGCGACTTTCTATAACCCCGAACTGGTTCAGTACAAGTGGATTATCATCTGCCTGATCATCGGCGCCGCTATAGGCATTCCCCTCGGCATGGTGAAGATGACGGCGGTGCCGCAACGAACTGCCTTGAGCCATGCCTTTGGCGCGGCATCGGCGGCTATGATCGGCATTGCCGAGTATTACGTGAACACCTCGCAGTTGACCCGCTTTCAGATGGGCGAGATCGCGCTGGAAGTGATCATTGGGTCACTGACGGTCACCGGCAGCTTGATCGCCGCCGGAAAGCTCCAGGAGATCCTGCCGCAGCGGCCGATTGTTTATCGCGGGCAGAACATTGTCAGCTTGTCGATCCTGGCTGCGGCGTTGATTGTGGCCGTTCTCCTGGTGATCACTCCTACGCAGGCGTATTTGTTTCCGGCGATGGTTGTTATCTCACTGATCTTCGGAATTATGCTGGTGACGCCGATCGGCGGCGCCGATATGCCGACGGTGATTTCGCTTTTGAATTCTTACGCCGGATTCTCCGCGGCCCTGTTGGGCTTCGTGCTGAACAGCAAAGTACTGATTGTATCCGGCGCGCTCGATGGTTCTTCCGGCTTCATTCTTTCGGTGATCATGTGCAAGGCCATGAATCGCTCCTTCACGAATGTTATGTTCGGAGCGTTCGGGCAGGTGCAAGCTGGCGCAGCGAAGAGCCAGGAGGAGCGGGTCGTACGCAGCGCGTCGCCGGAAGAGGCAGCATCCATTCTGGAGGCTGCAAACAGAGTTGTCGTGGTCCCCGGCTATGGCATGGCCGTTGCCCAGGCGCAGCACAAAGTTCGCGAACTGTATGACTCGCTGACCAAGCGAGGCGTCGATGTGCAGTTTGCAATCCATCCGGTTGCAGGACGCATGCCCGGCCACATGAACGTGCTTCTGGCTGAGGCAGACGTTCCTTACGACCATCTTAAGGAGATGGATGACATCAACGGCGACTTCCCGCAAGTGGACGTGGCACTGATCATCGGCGCGAATGACGTTACCAACCCCGCGGCAAAGACGGACAAGACCAGCCCGATTTACGG
>DASUBD010000386.1:0-4448 GCA_035763445.1 Candidatus Angelobacter sp. | reverse complement strand
GCGCGCTTTGCGCCGGAGTACATCACGCCGCCGCACAAAGCTATATACCGAATCTATCGCGATACACGATTTTCCAAGGACAAGACGCCCTACAAGACGCACATCTCGGCCATCTTCCCGCGCCATACGGCGGTGAAACGTGAAGGCGCGGTATTTTACTTTCATTTCACGGAAAAAGAAGTCCTGGTGTTTGGTGGAGTCTACTCGCCGGAACGGGAGGAACTCCTGGCCTACCGCACGCTGCTGGAGCAGCACTACGAGGAGTTCGGAAAGATTGTGTCGCACAACAAAGTGAAGCGGCTGCTGGGCGGTTTGCAGGGAGAGAAGCTTACGCGCACGCCCAAAGGCTTCCCGGTCTGTCATCCTGCCGAAGAGCTGTTGCGCCATCGGCAGTGGTTTCTGGAGACCACGTTCGGCATCAACGTCCTAACTTCGAAGAAGCTGGTGGGCGAACTGGCGCGCCACTTTGAGCCTATGGCGCCCATGATCGAATTCCTCAACCGGCCCTTTGCGGAGAAACATCAACGCAAAAAGATGATGATGGCGTTCTAATTCAGCGTTAGGTTGATTGTGCTGCTGCTCTGAGCCTCAGCGGAAGTTCCTGTCACGGTGACAGCGAACGCGCCATGATTTTTGGGTGTTGTCAGTCCCTGGCATCCGGCGATTACCGCCATCAATAACATTCCAATCGCAAGCAGGCTTGAGGGTTTCCTCTTTTGTTGCTTGCCTTTTGCAAATGGCAGAAGCACCAGAGCTGGAAGCAGCATCGCGGCCCAGATCAGCCTTTTTCCCAGTGTCCAGGCTGAATTCACCGGAAGGGTAGAGATCGTCAGTTTGATATTGGCAGGCAGGTGTGCCGGCTTGATTTTTGCCTGGTCAAAAGCGCAGTGGACTCCGGCCGGCAGTCCGGAACAAGCGAATGCCACCGGCTGAGTGAGAGAGCCATCAGTGCCCACAGTGAGCGTGAATACGGCGGACCTCCCCAGACTGATGGTCGCCTGGGCAGGAGACACATTCATGCTCAACTTGCCGGGCGCTGTAGTGACCGGAGGCGCAACGACAGTGAAATCGACAGAGTTAACAAAGACCGCTCCCTGATTATCTTTTGCCTGAATTGTTACCCTGTGCCTGCCAGCTGCGGCGCTGATCTGAGCAGTGAGCGTGCCTCCGGAAGCAGTGGAAACCGTTTCTCCGTCGAGGAACGCCTGCATCGTGGTCACCGGATTCTTATCAGTGGTTTCCGCCACCACGGTGACAGGCGAAGTAACCTGTGCATCTTCCGCAGGCGAGCAGATTGTTATGGAAGGAGACGCGGAATTCGGCGGACATGGAGTTGACGGCCCCTGATTCAGGAAGAAGTTCAGGTCAGTATCGAAGCCGTCAGCAACGGTCTCACTCTTTGTATCATCCGTCGTTCCCGGCGCGGAAACGGAAACCTGGTATGGACCAGGAGCGAGCTGCAGCGAATAACGACCTTTCGAATCGGTAGTGACAGATTTACCGGCTGCGGAGATCGTTGCCCCCGCAACCGGAGTGCAATCGGACGTGTTGCGTACCATCCCACTGAGCCTTCCGACTCCTGTTTGAAGGTGCGGATTGTGATACGGGACGGTGAACTGGTTCCTTTCATCGGTCTTAAATCTCTTGAGAAACGGGGAAAAGGTCTGGACGGAGATGGTGTTCGAGGCAGGATGGAAAGTGAGAATCCTGAGCCAGCCGTCTCCTCCGTTGGGAAAGGTCTGGTAATTGGCCATCATCTCATTTACCAGATTGCCGCCATCGGCTATATCGCTGCGATGTCCAGCCTGACCATTTGTGAGATGGCCGCTTAAGACCATAATCACATTGGGGAACTTTCTCAAAACCTGCCACAGATCGTCGCCGGTGGCGTTGCCCGGCGGCATGTCATTGGTGTCGCAAAAATCGACACGCGTGTTGTCAATATAGGTAAACGAGTGAGTTACAACGATCACTTCCTTGTCAGGGTTTGCCTGAAGAATTGATTCCGCCCAGGCCACTGACTCCGGACGCGGCATAAACTCCAGGATCAGGAAAAGAAAATCTTTGCCGCCGATATTCAGCTCTCCGAAGAAGTTCTCATTGCTGCCAGTAGGGAAATTGCCACGATAGTAAGTCTTCCCGGCATAACGCGAGGGGCCGAAAAAGCGATTGAATCCAGAGGCTGGGCGGCCATTCTTTGGATCTGCCTTGTCATAATCGTGGTTGCCGATGGCAAGCAGATAGGGAATGCCGGCATTGTCGAGAACGCGAAAAGCGGAATCGGAACTCTGCTGCTGCGCCGGATCACTGAAATCGTTCACAATGTCGCCCTCGCCGAGCACCATGCGGATGTTCAACCGATCCTGATTCTCGGCAATCCATTTGGTTTGGGCACTCAAAGCGCTGGGAAAGAACTGTGCTTCGTTTTGTGTGTCCGGGAGAGCGATGATGGTGAAGTCGGTCTGTGCAGCGCAAATCACGCTAAAGAAGAGAACAGCCGCCAGGGAACAAGAACGAGAAATTGTGGCGCGCATAGAACAGGGCCCCTTGCTACTTGCTTAGACAATGGATGCAGCAGCGTAGAACAGCGCTGGCCCGAGTACATCTGAAAATTGTTGCAGAGAAGCGCGCGCAGAGATGAAAACTTACTCACGACCTTCTTATCTCCTTAAGTATCATTCTGGGATAGTCGTGTGTTACTGAAAGAACTCATTCATGCTGGTAGCGGTAGCAGACAAGCCAGGACGATCGCCCACCTTAAGCAGATCAAGAACAAGGCGCAAGGTACTCTGGTGTTGATAGAAAGTTGTGGAGCGGAAGCCGGTCTTCACATGCGATCCAACCAGAATGGTGGCTACTTGTCCTCCTATGTTGGCTAGATCAGTGTCTCTGCCCTCATCAAAGGTAATGATGAGCACGCTGTTGGCGAATGCGGGGCTATGAATCAGCGGATCAATATTCGACTTGAGCCAGGCGTCAGCGGCTCTCAGCAGGCCTGAGTCTGGACAAACAAGGCCGCCACCAGCGCAGCTGTGGGCGTCGTGGAGTGTGTTGGGCGCAATGAAACCAAAGTTGGGAAGGGCATTAGCGGCCATGTCTGCGGAGAGTTGGGTGAATGGAACAATATTCGCGGCTTGGGTTGTTGGAGTCTGGCCATCAGAACCGGCAACATCAGTAAAGTACGTAAATGGATCGTGCCTCTTCATGTAGGGAAGGACATCGCCTCCAAGGTAGCCGGGGGATGGAATACTCTCCATATAGGCTTTCCATGTTTTGCCTGCGCCCGCCAGGGCCCGCACCAGATTGTCGTCAGAAACTACGCCGGTAAAGTTGTCATTCACGCTCACGATCTGGCCGGTGGTAAGCATGAAATAGTTGCCAATGGAAGGATGAATGTTGGCGAAGTAGTTTGCTGCGAGAGAATTCTGGGTAGCCAGAGAATTAAGGTACGGCATTGCCGGATTGCCAATGACTTGAGAGAAGCTGTGATTTTCCAGCACCACCAGAAAGACGTGATCTGCTGCGGGAATGGTCCCGCCTCCGCCACCGCTGTTTCCTGAGTTGCTAAGAGAGCCTCCACCGCAACCGACGAGGAACGAAAATACTACGGCCCAAATGCAGCAACGCAAACATCTCATGCCCGGAATCTCCTGATTGGCAAGTACTCTTAATTGTCTTGGTTAGATGCCCAGCCAGGGCCATATTGATATCGCGCACAGCGATATCGTAATCGCCATTGAGAATCAGGTCGGCGGCAATGCTAACAAGCCATGCTGATGCGGTGTAGCCGGCCAGCCGAGGCTTGCGCGTGAGAATGCCCAAACCGACGAGCATCTCGATGATTCCAACGCCATACATGAATTTTCTGCCGCTCACGGGCAGACGATCACGTACCTGAGGCGCAATGTATTTTTCCCAATTTGTCAGGAGGTTGGTGAATTTATCCAGCCCAGCCAGAAATGCCGACGACCCTAATCCTATGCGTAAGGCCCAATACACATCATCCAGATGTCCTTCACGATGCATGCTCTTTCCCCTCTTCACGGTCGGATGCCGGCACGGAGAACAATGTTTACCGAGCGGTAAACCCGGATTTCAGAGCAGCCATCCTACAAAGGTCTGCTTCTCTGTCCGACTCTGGAAAGAGGAAATTTTTGCAGGCGCAAGCGACTGGCAAGTGCTGTTTACCCTGGGCATATTCGTTCGGCTGTTTCCAATATCCATGTTGCTGGTTGTGGGCGGCGCGGTGTGCGCCGGAGGTCTGGCAGCCACATGCTTCACCCGAGCGCGACGCAAGGTCCGGCATGTCCACCGCATCCAGGTAGTTATCGAGCCGGATACAAAGCCTGAATTACTCGAGAAAATCAATTAAAAGAGGATAAACTCTGTCTTATGAAGTATCTGGGCAGAGTGCTCTTGCTGTGTGCAACCCTGGCAGGCGGGCAGAC
>DASUBD010000385.1:0-5486 GCA_035763445.1 Candidatus Angelobacter sp. | reverse complement strand
GGAAATAACCGAACTGCTGGAACTCGCCGCGCTCATGATGCCAGCGCACACGGGCCCAGTAATCAAGCCCTTGAACTGGCAGGTGAATGTCTTCATCTGCCTTGAGTTCCAATACGGCCAGGCGCGAATCTCTTGTGCAGGCGAGAATATCAATCATGGCGCGATCAGATGCTGAGAAAGCCGGAACTTGCGAATAGACGTGCGCACAGTCGAGCCGTGAGTCAATGGCAGAGACGTTGTGGAAGACTAGCGATTCCAGCCAGCGCTCCGGGTACATGCGCCAGAGAGTATCGCGGCGGTCTCCGTTGAGCGTCCGAGCTTCGGCGAGAGTTTTGGTGAACTCGATGAATACAGCGTCGTTGTCCCCGCTCAGAGGTGCCTGAAAGCCCGCCGTTCCAAAGATGATCTCTTCTTGCACCTGGAAGCTGCCTGGCACATTTACTGCGCGGGCACGGGCAAACTCAAGGCCGTGAAGACGGAAGCAAATCTCTGTGGGTGAAAGCACAACCACTTCCGCCTGCGGCATGGCCGCAAGAACCTTGGTGATGGCACCTTCAAACCGCTCGCGCACGCGGCTGCCTTCCGGGAAATGTGTCAGGCGCGTGTTGATGTTGCCGTGATCGGCCAGGTCGAGTTGGATGATTGACTCGTCGCGCTCATCAAGTTCAAAGACCTCAAATTTTGACAGTTCAAGATCCAGGTGTGCCGCGCGAATCTGCAGCGTAGTCGCAGAGCCCGGAGGAACATATAGGTGCAAGCCCTCTACCAGACTTCGTCCGGCTTCTCGTTCCCGGCAGGCGTCCAGCCAGAGCAAGCCGAAAGTAAGGATGGCGTCAATCGAGCTCTGCGTCTCTTCCTGGTTGACGCCCATCACCGCAAATGAGCTGCGTCCCTTGCGCAGAAGTCCGCGGGCGTAAACCGGTGAGAAGCTGCGTTCCAGGTCCATACTTGTGGCGAGCTTATCCAGCTTCCAGTCTGGAATCTTTCTCCGAAGCACGCGTTCCAGAACGCGGGCATAGCGGCTGCGGGCGGCGTTCCTGGCGGATGCAGTTCGGCGGTCACGCTCCCGGCAGATTTCCAGCTTGTGCGGCTTTGCCTGAGCAAACCGCCTCACGCTCAGAATGAGCGTGCCATTTTTTTGTTCAGCCTCAATTACATGACGAACAACGTTGCGCTCCTCTGACCAGAGATGCAGTAGACAGCGGCCTCTCTCGGCGGAAATGGAGTATTGGGCTGAAACCAGATCAAACACCACTTGACCGTCTTCGATTACCACGCCGGTCTGCGATTCCGCGAGGAATTCCTGGAGTGAACGGGCGAGGAGGTCTGGAGACATGGCGAGAAGCAGTGAAACTCTTGAAAATGGAGACTCGCCACTTTACGCAGCTGAGTTCCTGCTCGTCAATCAGAATTCCCTTCCTAAAAAGCTGATCTGGTGACCGGGCGAAACCCTGATATTTTGCAGCATAGTCACTGACTATGGCTCGAATCGGAACCGCGCCCTACTTTCCATCGGCAAACGATGCGACAATAGAAGCTACAAAGTTGTGCCCTTTGAGGCTCCGGAGTCATCCAATAGAGAGATCATGACGCAAAACCAAATCCTTTTTTTCCAGAAGTTTGGCATTACTTCAAACGACTTGCAACGCTATCTGGGAGAAGCTTTATCTGCCGGCGGCGAGTATGCAGATCTCTATTTTGAATATCTGACTTCTACCTCAATCAGTGTTGACGAAGGCATCGTAAAGTCGGCTTCGCAGGGAATTTCGGCGGGTTGCGGAGTGCGGGTACTTTCCGGCGAACGGACCGGCTACGCTTATACCGATGACCTGGCGCCAGAGAAAATCCTGCGTGCTGCCCGTACGGCTGCACTGATTGCGCGCGGTCCCGGCCAGCAGCCCATTGAAGGATTTAAGAACGCGGAAGCACACCAGTTGTACCAGATATCTTCGCCCTCAGCAGATGCAGACATTGCGGCCAAACTGGAACTGGTAATGCGGGCTGACCGTGCAGCGCGCGCCTATGATCCCCGTATCGTACAGGTCAGGGGCGTGTATGCCGACGAACTGCGGCAGATCCTGGTAGTTGGCTCGGATGGCACTTTTGCGAGTGATATTCAGCCAATGGCTCGCTGCAGCGTGGTTTGCATCGCCAAGAACGACAAAAACACAGCAAAAGGGCAGGCTGGTGGCGGAGGGCGCGTTGGGCTGGAATTCTTTGAGGCTGAGAAGACTCCGGAGTATTTCGCACAAGACGCGGCACGGCAGGCCATTATTCAGCTCGACGCCAGAGAAGCTCCGGCGGGCGAAATGGAAGTGGTGCTCGGGCCGGGGTGGCCCGGTATTCTGCTGCATGAGGCCATCGGACATGGGTTGGAGGCAGACTTCAATCGCAAAGGAACTTCAGCCTTCGCTGGCTTGATCGGCAAGCGCGTAGCTTCCGACAAATGCACGGTGGTGGACAATGGCACGCTTCCCTCGCGTCGTGGCTCCATCAATGTTGATGATGAAGGCGCGCCCACGCAGAACACCGTGCTGATCGAAAAGGGCATTCTCAAGGCCTATCTAAGTGACAAGCTTTCGTCCAGGCTGATGGGCCTGCCGGATACCGGCAATGGCCGCCGCGAGAGTTATGAGCATATTCCCATGCCGCGCATGACCAACACTTACATGCTGGCGGGGGACGATGCTCCGGAAGACATCATCCGCTCTGTCAAGCGAGGCGTTTACGCCGTGAACTTCGGCGGTGGCCAGGTGGATATCACCAGCGGTAAATTCGTGTTTTCCGCCTCAGAGGCTTACATGGTTGAGGATGGAAAGGTCACTGCGCCCTTGAAGAATTGCTCGTTAATCGGCAACGGGCCTGACGCTCTAACCAAGGTTTCCATGGTGGGCAATGACCTGCAACTCGATGAAGGGGTGGGAACCTGTGGCAAAGACGGCCAATCAGTCCCGGTTGGCGTAGGCATTCCCACCCTGAAGCTCGATAAAATGACGGTGGGCGGAACTGCAAGCTAGAACCTGAATGCCAGCGAATACAGAAATATTGAGCAGCACGGATATTGACCTGCGTGAACTGGCCGCGGACGTGGTCGCTCGCGCCATCAAAGGCGGAGCCACTGCGGCAGACGCCGTTGTTCGCGAGGGCACCGAGTTTTCAACCGTCGTCCGGATGGGCGAAGTTGAAACCTTGAAAGAAGCGGGTTCTCGCGGCATTGGGCTGCGCGTTTTCCTGGGGAAACGTGTAGCGAGTACCTATTCCAGTGACTTCTCGAATGAGGCTCTGGAGCACCTGGTACGCGGCGCTCTTGATCTGGCGAAAATCACTTCTGAAGATCCGTGCGCAGGTCTGCCAGACTCCCCTGACCTGGGCTCATTGCCCGGTGATCTGAAGCTTTACCATGAGGACGTTTATTCTCTGCCCCCGGAACAGCGCATCGAGTATGCGAAACGGGCGGAAAAAGCTGCGTTCGATGCCGATCCACGAATCAAGAACTCAGAAGGTGGCGCGTTCGATGCATCCATCGGACGCAGAGTGCTGGCTAACTCCCTGGGCTTTGTAGGTGATTATCAGCGCAGCTATTGCTCTATTCTGTCGGTTCCCATCGCCCAGGATGAGAATGGCGCAATGCAGCGCGACTTCTGGTTCTCTGCCGCTCGCAGCCTGGCGCGTCTGGAATCTCCGGAATCAGTAGGTCGTGAAGCAGCCCGGAGAGCGGTTCGCAGGCTGGGAGCGCGCAAGGTTCCTTCAACAAAAGTTCCCATCGTTTTTGATCGAACGGTTGCGGCTTCAGTGCTCGGGAACATTTTTGATGCAGCCTGTGGCGACCTGATTTACCGGCAGTCATCGTTTCTGGCTGGCAAACTCGGTGAGAAGATCGCGGGCGAACACGTGACGATTATTGACGATGGCACCATGCCTGGTGGATTCGGGACAACGCCGTTCGATGGTGAAGGAGTACCCAGGCGGAAAACCATTGTGATTGAAAACGGCGTCCTCAAGTCTTACCTGCTGAACACTTACACGGCCCGCAAGCTGGGACTCACAACTACGGGAAATGCATCACGAGGACTGGCCGGCAACCCGGGCCTCGGCGAAGGAAACTTCTTTCTGCAGCCTGGGAATCACAGCCAGCAGCAGATCATCGCCGGAGTGAAACGCGGCTTGTTTGTGACGGAATTTCTGGGCATGGGCGTAAATCTGGTCACAGGGGATTTTTCCCGTGGGGCCAGTGGCCTCTGGATTGAGGATGGTGAGCTTACATTTCCAGTGGAAGAAGTCACTGTAGCTGGAAATCTGAAAGCCATGCTAAACAACATCTCGGAAATCGGTTGTGACCTGGAATTCCGCAGCTCCACGGCATGTCCTACATTGCGTATTGACGGTATGACCCTGGCCGGCGAATAGCCTCGGCAACGCCCACCGCGTGGCGGCCATCTGTTCAATATGTTCCCCACAAAACAGGAGCTCTCATGGAACACAGGCTATTTCCGCCGAACGCTACTCAACCGCCCCAATCCCGGTTTCCCTGGCCGCTCATCGCTTTGATCATTGCTGGAGCGTTGCTGGTGCTTACATTGTGGCTCTCGCCCAGCATGAACAAGGCTTCCACAAGGGAACTGAACAGGGCCAGCCAGACAGGCCAGCTGCGATTTTCCTCCATCAGCCTTGCTCCGCAGGAAGCGAATAACCAGGCGAATGTGGATGTTTATGGCGAGGTCAGCAATGCCGGTGGACGCCCGGTGACCAGTGCGATCATCTCCGCAATATTCAAGGATAAAAACGGCGATCCCATTGTTACGCAGCAACACCCCATGGAGCGGGTTAATCTCGACAAGAAAGACAAAACATTAGCGCCGGAGAACTTCCTGCAACAACCACTTCAGCCGGGAAAGAGTTCAGGATTTCGCGTCAGCTATACGGAAATACCGCAAAACTGGAACCACCAGCCGCCCCAGCTCTCCGTGCTTCAGGTGACGGTCAAGAAATGAGCCAGGCTATGGCTCCTGAGCCAACTGCCGGGCGAACCAGCAAGACCTCTGATCATGGAGCGAGGAATCGAATCGGCCATCCAAGCAACTCAGTATAATGAGACTATGGGTGATTCGGAAAATCAGCAGCCTTTTGCGCCACCTGTACGGGAAGAGAGCGGCAGAAACTGGTTGCCGATGGCGATCGGCGGAGTGCTGGTTGCCGTCGCCGTTGTGGTCATCATCTTTGTTAGCCGGACGGGTTCATCCTCCAATTCCAATCAGCCAAATGCCTACGCGGCCAAACTGCAGGTGGATAATCTGCACATGGCGACCGCAGAAAACTTTGCCGGCGGATCGGTGACGTACATACAGGGTCGCATCACCAACTCCGGCGACAAGAAAGTCACTGGTGCCACTGTGCAGGTACTTTTCAAGAATTCTTTGGGCGAGCTGGCTCAGAAAGAAACTCTACCAATGATGGTGCTGATGCCCAACACTCCCTATGTGGATTAC
>DASUBD010000384.1:0-5733 GCA_035763445.1 Candidatus Angelobacter sp. | reverse complement strand
AGCGGTAGTGGAAAGTGATCCACTGCGATTTATTGGACTAAAGTCTCTGTTCGATACGGAACAGGACCTGGAGTTGATCTCGTGCAGTCTGGCAGAGCTGGGCCCGCGAAAAGACATCGATCTGGTGCTCCTTGGTACACGCGCAGGGCAGAACCTTTTCGATGTGATGGCAGGGTTGAAAGCAGCGCGGCCGGACCTGCGCATCATCGTGACCGGAAGCGGGGCGGATGACGAAACCATTCTCAAAGCTCTGGCTGCGGGCGCCAAAGGGTACGTGGACGAAGCGGCGTCGCCAGCGGAATTCATTCAGGCCATGCGCATTGTTCATCAGGGATCGGTGTGGGCGCCACGGCGCGTGCTTTCGATTTTTATTGAGCGCGTGACGTCGTCTCCCGGACGCATTTTCCCCGCAGGCCGTGTGACTTTCACCGACCGCGAAAAAGAAGTTCTGGAATTGCTGGTAGCGGGACGCTCGAACAAGGAAATCGGCTCCGTGCTGGGCATTGAAGAGCGCACGGTGAAAGCGCACGTAGCCAAACTGATGCGCAAAGTCGGCGTACAGAACCGGATCGCGTTATCAGTGCATGCGATCACGCATTCGCTGGTGACCTCGTCAAAGTAACATTTCGCAAGATCCTGATTTGTTCAAGAAGCCTGCTCCTGCGAAGCAGGCTTCTTGATTTTTGGCAGGTGGTTGATGGGGTTCGTGGGAGTCAAGTCGATTGCTCACCTTTGCCGTTCACTTCAGATAATTCAATTTTTATGTAACCGAGGCAGCGTTGCATGCGTAATTATCCCTGTTGGTCCTCAGGGGTGTGACACGCATGTTACGTTCAGCACTTGTTTGCAGTCTTGTTCTCATTTTCGCCGGAGGGGCTGCTTTCAGCCAGTTTGCCAAGGACCCGCAGCAGCCCATCGCGCTTGATCCCGAATATCGCAAACTCGATGCCCTGCTTTCATTCGTACGGGCCGGCAACGCGGAGCAGTACGCCATCCGGTCGGCCCATGGCATTGATGAAGCCAGCTTCGTCCCTATTGGCGGGATTGACCAGTGGGTCACGATTCGCGGGCAGGACCGCGCCAATCCCGTATTGCTGTTCCTGCATGGCGGTCCCGGCGATGTAACCAGTTGCTGGGCGCTCACGCTGTTTGCTCCCTGGGAAGAGCACTTTACGGTGGTGCAATGGGATGAGCGGGGCGCGGGCCGGACGTTGCGAAAAAGCGGGCCGCGAGTCGCGTCCACCCTCACTGTAGATCGCATGGCGCAGGATGGCATTGAAGTGACGGAATACCTGCGGAAACATCTGGGGAAGGAAAAGATCATTCTCGTCGCCCATTCGTTCGGGTCCATCATCGGCCTCAAGATGGTGCAGACGAAACCCGATCTCTTCTACGCGTACGTGGGCACCGGACAAGTGGCTGATGAAACCAAAAATTATGCGGCTGCATACGAAGCGTTGCTCAACAAGGCGCGAGCCCTAGGCAATCAGCGGGCTATTGATGAACTGAGCAAAGTTGGCCCACCGCCGTATTCTTCCGGTAATGGATACAGAGTGCAGCGCACATGGGCCAATGCGTTCGAAGGCGCCGACCGGTTTTTATCTTCGACGCTGGGCCTCACGCTGGTTGCTCCCGGCTGTTCTGTAGAAGACATCAATGATTCCGCAACTGGGCAGGTATTGAGCGCAGAACGACTGGTTCCGCAGACGAGGTCGAGCGGGCCGAAAGAGCTTGGCCTGAAATTCTCCATCCCAATGTTTTTCTTCCAAGGGGCTGAAGATTTCACCAGTCCAACGTCACTTGCCCGCGACTACCTGAACGCAATCCAAGCGCCACGAAAGGCGTTTGTACCCATCCACGGTGCGGGACACTTTGCAGTGTTCATGCATTCTGATGAATTTTTAGATGAGCTCATCAGGCAGGTTCGGCCGCTGGCCGTCAGGCCTGGAACACGGTAACGCCAGCCTGTATTACGGTTGGTTTTTAACATTTCTTTCTCCAATCCTGATATGACGAATGTCATACCCGCTGGGTGACACTCCCCACTACTTCAGCCTGCTCGCACAGGGCATGATGGCCTCAGGTCAGCGAAAGCGGCCATGGAGGTCTGAATGTCAGAAAGCAATCATGTGGTCGCGCGACTTGAGCGAGTGACCAAAAAATTCGGCAACGTTACAGCATTGAAGGACGTGGATCTGGCCATCCCAGAGGGCCGGATTTTGGGGCTGCTGGGGCCGAATGGCGCGGGCAAAACTACTGCGGTGCGGCTGCTGCTTGGGATGATGCGGCCGAACCACGGCAGGGTAACTGTCTTCGGAGGTGATCCGCGCAATGCGGGAGTGCGGGTGCGCGTTGGCGCGATGCTGCAAGTGGGGAAGGTGCCGGAGACGCTGCGGGTAAGAGAGCACATACAGCTTTTCTCCAGCTATTATCCTCAGCCGCTTCAATATGCGGAAACACTTGCTTTAGCTGGACTGGAGAGCGTTGCCGGCCGGCTTTTTGGCGAGTTGTCCGGAGGACAAAAGCAGCGTGTGCTGTTCGCTCTGGCGCTATGCGGAAATCCGGATCTCATCGTCCTGGACGAGCCCACCGTGGGCATGGATGTGGAGGCACGCCATGGTTTGTGGGATCGGGTCCGTGATCTTGTCTCGCGCGGAAAGACCATCATCCTTACCACCCATTACCTCGAAGAAGCCGACGCGCTGTCTGACCGGATTGTGGTGATCAACAACGGTTGCGTGATCGCGAACGGCGCGCCGGGAGAGATCAAGAGCAGCATTGGCGGAAAGCTGATCCGGTGCACCACTGCGCTAGGGGCTGACGACGTGCGACGTTTTGCCGGCGTGCTCCAGGTTCGTGAGAACCGCGGAAAGCTGGAGATCCGCACTTCGAACCCTGATGACGTGGTTCGCACGTTGCTCAGTCGCGATCCAGGGCTTTCCGGGATTGAGATCACAAGTACCAGCCTGGACGAGGCATTTCTGGCGCTTACGCGGCCGCAAACAAATCCAGCAGCCAGGAAAGAGGAGGTATATCAATGAGTTCGTCTGTTTATGCGCGTTCGCAAGTTACCGCTGTGCGTTCATCATTTCGCTTGCGGCCTTACTTCAATGAAGCTCGTTTCGATTTGCTGAAGATGTTGCGCCTGCCCGTGTATTCGCTGGCGAGCATCGCCTTCCCAGTCATGTTTTACGTTCTGTTTGGAGTGATCTTCGGCAAGCAGGGTTCAGGAAGCGGGGACGCGCCACGCTATCTACTAGCCAGTTATGGCGCGTTTGGAGTGATTGGCGCTTCGTTGTTCGGGTTTGGAGTGGGCTTAGCCATGGAGCGCGGCCAGGGATGGCTGCAGGTGAAGCGCGCCAGTCCCATGCCTCATGCCGCTTACCTTGTCGCCAAACTGTTCACATGCCTGGCATTCAGCACGGTAATTGTTCTGGCACTGATGCTGGTTGGAGTAACAGCCGGAGGCGTGCATGTTTCCCTGCTGCAGGCAACAGCGCTTTTTCTGGTACTGGTGCTCGGTTCCATACCGTTTTGCGCTCTGGGATTGGCCATTTCCTACTTTGTGGGGCCCAATTCAGCACCTGCGATTGTGAACCTGCTCTATCTGCCGCTTTCATTCTGTTCGGGCCTGTGGCTGCCGGTGAACATGCTGCCGCATTTCCTGCAGCGGATTGCTCCTGCGCTGCCGCCTTATCATCTGGGGCAATTAGCGCTGCTTGTGCTTGGCTATGGAGAGGGAACCATTCTCAATCATGTACTGGGGCTGCTGAGTTCGGCTGCGATTGGTCTGGGCCTGGCCTGGCTGGGTTTCCGGCGCGATGAGCAGAAGACTTACGGCTAAAATGAGGTTAGCGATGCGACTACTCCCAAAAGACAAGGACATCAGTTGGCTTCCGTACGCGTATCTGGTCTATCTGTCATTCTTTATGGTTTACCCGCTGTTGACGAGAGCCGGACGGCTGGAACTTACGCTGATGGGGCTGGCCATCACCATCTTCCTGCCGCTTTACTTTCTCTCATACTGGGTTGACGGCCCCAAACTGCTTGCTGTGATTGCAGGCATGACGGCGCTGGGAGTGGCTTATGGTCCGTTCAATCCGGGAGCCTCAGTCTTCTTTATCTACGGGGCGGCAGCAGGCGCATTTGCCGGATCAGCAACTGTCGCGTGGAGCATTATTTCTGCCATTGTTGCCGTCCTGGGAGTTGAGTCGCTGGTGTTGCGACTGCCAGGCGAGTTCTGGATTCCCGGTGTAGCTTTCTCAGTGTTTGTGGGCGCGCTGAACATTCATGCGGCACAGCGGAAAGCTGCCAATGCAAAGCTGCAGCTTGCCTATGACGAGATTGAGCGTTTGGCGAAAGTCGCCGAGCGTGAGCGCATTGCGCGCGACCTGCACGACCTGCTTGGGCATACCCTTTCGCTGATCGTGCTCAAATCTGAACTCGCCGGGAAGCTGCTGGACCATGATCCAACGCGTGCGCGCCAGGAGATTCGAGATCTGGAGCAGGTTTCGCGCAACGCCCTCAGCGAAGTTCGGCAGGCGGTACGCGGCTATCGAGCGGGCAATCTGGCATCAGAAATGGCCCGTGCCAAAGCCACGCTGGAAACCGCAGGAGTAGCGGTGGAGTGCCAGATGGATCCAATCACTCTGGCGCCGCCGCGTGAAAATGTGTTGGCACTGGCGTTGCGTGAGGCGGTCACGAATGTTGTGCGCCATGCAAACGCGACCCGCTGCACAATCCGCGTACGAGTCAGTGACGGCCAGTGTGCCATGGAAGTGGCTGACAATGGTCGAGGAGGGGCCGCTCAGGAAGGAAGTGGTCTGCGGGGAATGAGGGAGCGCGCGGAAGCCCTGGGCGGCACGGTGACGCGCAATGTGGCCGATGGATGCAGCCTTGCTGTATTACTGCCGTTGCGCGATGGAGAGCGCTGTCCGTGAGCGCCGGTGCAGAACGGCACATCCGCGTGGTGATAGCGGAAGATCAGGCCATGGTGCTGGGCGCTCTGGTTGCGCTGCTGGAATTGGAGGCTGATATTGAAGTGGTGGCCCAGGCGAGAAATGGGAAGCTCGCGCTGAGTGCCGTGGAACGCGAGAAACCTGATGTCCTGATTACAGATATCGAGATGCCGGAGCTTACCGGGCTTGAAATCGCGGGTGAGATCAAGCGCAGTAATCAGCGCACGCGGATCATCATCCTTACCACCTTTGCGCGGCCGGGATATTTGCGGCGCGCGCTCGAGGCGGGTGCGTCCGCATACCTGCTCAAAGACATGCCCGCAGACAAACTGGCCGATGCTGTACGCCGCGTGCATCGTGGCTTGCGCGTAATAGACCCGGAACTCGCAAGCGAGGCCTGGACAGAGGCTGATCCGCTCACGGACCGTGAGCGGCAAGTCCTGCGCCTGGCTGCTGAAGGAATGGCCACGGTGGATATCGCAACGCGCATTGGATTGAGCGATGGCACGGTCCGCAACTATCTGTCTGAAGCCATCAGCAAAATGGGAGCCTCGAACCGCGTGGAAGCGGCACGAATCGCCCGCGAAAAAGGATGGCTGTGAGCGCATGAATCATAACGGCATCCTGGTGACTTTGAGTACATGTCCTATACGGCATGACCCCGCAGCACCCCGGTTACTTGCTGGAAAACTGGTGCAGGTGGATACTCTGTTCACCTACCACAGAACCTGGGAGACGGGGGTTGGAAACGGTCACGAGGGTCGCCGAATCCAAC